>JAMOPD010000181.1 GCA_027064745.1 Thermococcaceae archaeon | reverse complement strand
ACTGCTTCACAGAGGGGAGAAGAGATGGGAAGGGAAACCAAAAGAACTAACCCCTGCCATTCTGGAGGAGATTTATGGTGTTAAAGCAAAGATTCTGGATGTCAATGGAGAGCTAACCTTAACAGCATCCATCTAAAGGGGCACCTGATAATAAACCAAGCTTTATAACCTATTAAGCAAGCTGTCTAATCCTGACTATACCTAGCAAAGGTTTAAAACTCGGAAAGGCAAATGATGGTAGGGGTGAGAAAAATGAACATGGAGAAAAAGACCGGAACAACAACCGTGGGAATAAAAGTTAAAGACGGCGTCGTTTTGGCCGCTGATACTCAGGCTTCCCTCGACCACATGGTTGAGACGCTTAACATAAAGAAAATCCTCCCTATAACCGATAGGATAGCGATAACCACTGCTGGAAGCGTCGGCGATATCCAGGCTCTGGCCCGGCAACTTGAGGCTGAGGCGCGCTATTACCAGTTCAGCTGGGGGAGATCGCTAACAACAAGAGCCATGGCAAATCTCCTGAGCAACATCCTCAATGAAAACAGGGGGTACCCCTACATGGTGCAGATTATCATAGGCGGCTACGTTGATGAGCCGACTTTGGCGAACCTCGACCCTCTGGGAGGTTTAGTCTTTGATAAATATACCACAACAGGTTCTGGTTCACCTTTTGCAATAGCCATACTGGAGGACAGTTACAGAGATGACATGGATGTAAAGGAAGCCAAAGAGCTCGCAATCAGGGCAGTTAGAACAGCTGGGAAGAGGGACATCTACACTGGAGACAGGAAGATTCAGGTAATGACAATAACAAAAGATGGCATGAAGGAGGAGTTCGTTGAGTTTTGAGTTTAAATTTAAGAATCTAAAACCTAAATAACGAGTGAACCACAATTTCTTTATAACTTTAATACTACCTCTTTTCATGAGTGATTTAAAAAAGCCTATAGCAACCGCTGTGATTCTGGTTATGATCCTCTATTTCTACAGCCCCGCCCAAGTTACTCAGAGCGACACTGTTCTAAAAGAGGTTCAGAGCATAATCAAAGAAGATCAGATCATCAGGAACCTCAGCTTTAAACAGCAACCTCAGATAGTGATAATAACGAGGTATCAGGCACTCCAGATGTGGAAGGCTTCAAATCCGGATTTAAATGCCATAAAGATGAAAGAGACAATCTACAAGATGACCCTCCTGATACCGGAAAACTACAGCCTTATAAAGACCAAGGAGGAGCAGGCTGCAGGATGGATAGCGGCGACACTCGGGGACAGGATATATATTATAAGGGAGAACTTTCTGGGAAGTCTGGCCGTTGCAGAGAGAACAATCGCCCATGAGCTCGTCCATGTTCTCCAGAGGCAGTGGTTCCACGCACCTTATGGTGGTCCAACCCTTGACCAAACTCTCGCAATAAGAGCTTTAGTTGAGGGAGACGCTGACCTCGTGGCAGACCTCTTCTGTGAAAGGAGGGGAATCCCAATATACAAGATAAGAAATCTCTACACGAGAGACCCAGTGGTAGATATGGGAATATTCCCCTATGTCTTCGGCGATCCCTTTGTCAGATACCTGTATGAGAAGGGGGGATGGGGCATTGTTAACCATGCATACAGCAATCTGCCCGATTCCGCTATTGAAATAATGGAGCCCGACCTTTACCTCCATGGATTTAGACCAGCAAATGTTACACTGAGCATACCCATGGAGTATAGCGTGATCCATGAGGACAGAATGGGGGCGTTCTATGTATATCTGCTGTTCTGGGGGCATGGCTATGACAATCAAACGGCCATGAGAGTCTCCATCTCTTGGAGAGGGGACAAACTGCTCCTGGCCAGAAATACCACCCACGAAATCCTCCTCTGGAAGGTTCTCTTTTCAGATAAAAAAGCTGCAGGGAAGTTTTATGAGCTCCTGCTGAAGCTTTCGAAGAATAACAGGTATGCTAAGATAAGTGTGTCCCTCCAAGACGATTATGTTTTTCTGAAAGCCGTGAGGAGGATTTAATGTAAATGTGCTCGTGTATCCAATCTATGGAGGATTGTAACAAGATGAGGTGTGACTGCGGGAAGCCAGTTGAATTTGAGAGAGAACCATACATAGGAAAAAGCGTATGGGAGGGCTTCTGGGACTTCTTCCCAGTTGGAAAACTCTGTGCTCGGATTCTCGAAACCATGTTTTACAGAGACATGGTTAAGCGTTTTGCATTCAGGGACGTTAAGGAGTTTCAGGAGGCGTTTTACTATATCCTATCCCTTTACGGTGGTCATTTCACCTATAGATCGCTCCAGAGGGCATTAAAAGGTCTCGGCGTTGAGGCCAACGTAAAGACAGTCATGAACTATCTCCGGGCGATGGAGGAATCCTTCCTCGTCTTTCAGCTTCCTATTTTCTCCCCCCTCGACGAGGGAGTTTATGATAAAACCAAGAAAGTCTTGTTGACACGGCATTTGCTTCTCTGCTCTTCAAAGGACAAGATGAGGGAAGAAAGCTGGAAAACTATATTATTCTGACGGAAAGAATGAAGTTGATTTCGTGGTAAGAGAGTGTCCTTCAATAAGGGAACTGATTCAAGTAACCTACGAGCTGAATGCCTCCAACTACGAGAGAGAAATCAAAGGGCTCGTTAAAACAGCCAAAAGGCTTGGAGTAGGAAAGCTTACCATAGTCACGCTGTAGGATGAGACTCAGATTAACGAGAGAAACCTCACCGTGGAGGTTCTCCCCATTTGGAAGTTCCTCCTTAGAGAACATCAAAGCTAATCTCAAGCAGTTTTTTGCTCCTCTTAAAGCGGACCTTTCTGATTTTTATCTCTCCGATTTCTCCCGTCGTTGCGGTGTGCTTCTTGTTGCATGCATTTACGTTCCAGTCCTCGATGACGACGACTCTGAGGGTTCTAACCTCCGGCGGGATCGGGAAGAGGTCGTGCATATCCTCCCCGAAGCGTCTCTCGGCTTCTTCGCGCGGCAGCTCATATACCTGAACCGGAACGTTCTCCCTGACCTTCTCGTTGGCCAGGTGCTCTATCTCGGCAATTTCTTCTTCAGTAGGCTTTCTGTCGAACTTCACTGCTAAAACGCCTCTGTTCCCCTTCACATAGGTTGAAGCCGTCCATTTTGCTTTTTCGCCGAGAACCTTGACCACAGCGCCTTTAACGACATGCAGAGCCGTGTGAGTTCTAACTTCAACCGACGACATGGACATCGTAAAAACCTTTGCAGAAGACTTATTAACGGTTGCGGTCAAGTTGCATGGGGAAGTTGTATGGAAAGGCTTGAGGAAATCTCAAAGAAGTTAGAGGCCGAGATTCTCGAGATTGGAAGGCCAGTCAAGACCGTTGAGCAGGCTACGAGAGAGGCAGGTGTTGCCAGAAGGCAGGTTATAAAGTCGCTCGTCATCATAAGCGAGAGGGAACCCCTCCTCGTCATAGTTGACGGCGAATCGCGAGTCAGTTTACCGAAGCTGGAGAAAATCTTTGGAAAGTGCAGGTTTGCAAAGCCAAAGGAGGTCAAGGAGCTTACTGGCTACGAGGTCGGAGGCGTTCCTCCTGTGGGTGTGTCGCTCAGAACGATAATCGACCCGCGGGTTCTGGAGAACGAGCATGTCATCGGCGGTGGAGGGAGAATCGATAGGCTTCTCAAGATACGCCCAGAGAGGATCATCAAGTACCTGCGGGCGGAGGTAATGGACGTGAGAGAATAAGGGGGTTATTAACCCCGCAGGTAAATTCAAACGGAGATTATCCAGCAGCGTTTGAAGGTTTTTCAGTTCACTGAAGTTCCCACCGAATAATTCACGCCAGAAGCTTGCAGCATTAAACAAAAACCGTTATAAATGCCAAGAACAAGAAATAAATGCCTGAATAAAACTTTTGAGGTGATTTAAATGACCGAAAAGAAGAGAAAAAGGGTTGTGATTCTTGGAGCTGCTGGAAGGGACTTCCACAACTTCAACACATTCTTCAGGGACAATCCTGATTATGAGGTAGTTGCCTTCACCGCCACCCAGATACCTGACATTGAAGGCAGGGTCTACCCCAAGGAGCTCGCCGGAGAGCTATATCCAAACGGAATTCCGATATGGAGCGAGGATGACCTTGAGAAGATAATAAAAGAGCACGAGATTGATATAGTTGTCTTTGCCTACTCCGATGTCTCTCATGAGCATGTTATGCATCTCGCTTCAAGGGCACACTCAGCAGGTGCTGACTTCTGGCTCCTTGGACCCAAGAGCACCATGCTCAAGTCAAGCAAGCCCGTGGTAGCTGTTACCGCCGTCAGAACCGGCTGTGGAAAGAGCCAGACCAGCAGGAAAGTGGCTCAACTCCTTCAGGAGATGGGCTACAAGGTCGTCGCCATCAGACACCCGATGCCCTACGGCGACCTCAGGAAGCAGGTCGTCCAGCGCTTCGCCACCTTCGAGGACCTCGACAAGTACGAGTGCACCATCGAGGAGAGGGAAGAGTACGAGCCCTACATCGAGCGCGGCATGGTTGTCTACGCGGGCGTTGACTACGAGAAAATACTTAGGGAGGCCGAGAAAGAGGCAGACATAATCCTCTGGGACGGCGGAAACAACGACTTCCCGTTCTACGAGCCGGACCTCTGGATAGTCGTCACCGACCCGCACAGGCCGGGCCACGAGCTGAAATATCACCCCGGTGAGACCAACTTCAGGGCTGCTGACGTCATAATCATCAACAAGATTGACACCGCCAACAGGGATGACGTTCAGAAAGTTAGGGAAGATATTGAAAAAATCAATCCTAAAGCTACCGTCATTGATGGTGCCTCACCGCTCTACGTGGACAAGCCGGAGCTCATCAAGGGCAAGCGCGTTCTCGTCGTCGAGGACGGGCCAACTCTGACGCACGGTGGCATGAAGTATGGAGCAGGTTACGTTGCAGCTAAGAAGTTCGGCGCGAAGGAGATAATCGACCCGAGGCCCTATGCAGTCGGTTCAATCATAGACACCTACAAGAAGTACAGCCATCTCGACAGAATCCTCCCAGCCATGGGATATGGTAAGAAACAGATGAAGGAGCTTGAAGAGACAATAAACAGAGCAGAGGCTGATGTCGTCGTCATAGGAACTCCAGTTGACCTCCGCAGGTTCATGAAGCTCAACAAGCCGGCAGTTCGCGTCAAGTACGAGCTTGAAGAGATTGGCCAGCCGAAGCTCAAGGACATTCTCGCTGAGTGGGTTAAGAATTGCGAGAAACTCAAGAAGTGATCTTTTTCATCTCTTTCTATTTCAACTTGTCTTTTAAATCACACTTCCTATCTCAAACATGACATAGTGAAATTTTTAAGTCATGGAAACATCCCTTTAAGCATGAAGCCCAGCAAATCTTTTGTATACGCTGTGCTGGCAATTTTGTTTTGGTCGACGGTAGCCTCAGCATTCAAGCTTTCTCTCAGGAGCCTGAACTATCTGCAGCTGCTCTTTTATGCTTCCCTGGTATCCCTCCTTGTTTTCACCGTAGTTCTCCTTAGGGAAGGGGCCGTGTGGAAGAAAGAAAATCTACATTCAGCAGTTCTTGGGGCTATAAACCCTCTTCTGTATTACATAGTGCTATTCAAGGCATACTCTTTACTGCCGGCACAAGAGGCACAGGCTTTAAACTATACATGGCCCATAATACTTTCCCTGCTTTCGATACCCTTCTTAAAGCAGAGAATCACAGTAGGGCAGATTTTAGGTGTGCTAATAAGCTTTGTAGGAGTTCTCATTGTGGCTACAAGGGGCGATCTGCTCTCGCTCAGCTTCAGAGACCCGCTTGGAACTGCTCTGGCGCTGGGAAGTGCAGTAATATGGGCATCATACTGGATACTTAACCTCAGAGACAGTAGGGAGAGCACAGTAAAAATGTTCTGGAACTTTGCATTTGGATTTCTCTATACGGCAATACTGATAGCTTCAACCCATCAGTTTATAATTCCCGGAATAAAAGTCCTCCTTGGGGCGGTTTATGTGGGGCTCTTTGAGATGGGAGTAACATTCTTGGTGTGGCTTAAAGCCCTCGAAACTGCTGAAACAACGGCAAAGGTTGCGAATCTGATATACCTCACCCCTTTTCTGTCCCTCGTGCTGATACACTTCATAGTTGGGGAGGAGATACTCCTATCAACCATATTCGGGCTGTTCTTAATTGTAGGTGGGATATTTATTGGAAATCACCAGTGATGCATCATCGAACCTATCATGCCACCGAAGATCAAATTACAAACTATATAGAACACCAATCCCACCGTGAAAAAGCCGAGCCCGAACTTGAACCCGTCTCCGAATGTTAGCTTCTTCTCATCTAGATACCATCACCTATACAAGAATTTTTCATATCTTACCTCAGAATTGTCAAAATTTCTGGTGGTCCCGCGGCCCGGATTTGAACCGGGGACCTGCGGATCTACAGTCCGCCGCCGCTCCCAGGCTAGGCTACCGCGGGACCTCGGTAGTTAATGTTTAGGGTAGGTTTATAAATTTTTCTCCTAACCCCCTTCTGGTGGGAACATGAGGCTGTATGAACCGATTATGCTGGCTTTACCCTTAGCTGAAAGGCTTGAGGAACTCATAATTGCTACTGGAAGACTTCCAAATGGAGATGAAGTTAGAGAGGAGCTTAAAAAATTTAATCTTGAGGAGAGCTGCCTCGACAGAGGATTGGCAATTCACAGAGGGAGATTTATAATAACCCTAACCTTCCCGAGGGAGGAACACCTAATAATAGATATCCTCTCATCAACAGGAGAGCTGAGCGATGCCCTTGAGGTGATAGCATACCACGACAGAGAACTTGAGGCATATATCGTTGAGATTCTGCCTGCCAATGAGCTGGAGTTTGAAGGAAACATAGGACTGGAACCTGTCATAATCGATGATAAGAACTTTGAACTCAAAAGTAATCCAGTTTTAGGGTATTTTGAGGAGCATGAAAATGGAATCTTTCTGGCAATAGATGAAAAAACATATAGGAGATGGAAAACTGGTGGAAACACATCCACCTGCCCAATTTGCGGGGGTGAACTCGCTTGGAGAGGGAATGAAGCATATTGCAGGGATTGCGGCTACGGAGTTAGGGTGGTGAGAGAATGAGCCGGATTATCAAAGCCCAGCTCGTGAAGTATTCCCATCTTGCCCATGAGCGCGGCCTTACGGCGGCATTTGGGGGGAACTTGAGCATCAGGTTCGGAAATAGAATTTTCATAAAGGCCACAGGAGCTGTGATGGATGATTTAAGCAGGGAGCAGGTAGCTGTTATCAACATGAAGGGAAAGCAACTCTCTGCTATAAGGCCCTCCTCGGAGTATAGGCTCCACCTCGCCATCTATCGGGAGAGACCTGATGTTAAAGCGATAGCACACCTGCACCCGCCGTACGCCATAATTTCCTCCACACTCATTAAGAAAGAGCTTCCAATAATAACTCCAGAGGCTGAAATCTACCTCAAGAGAATTCCGATAGCCCCTTTCAGGCCTGCAGGTACACAGGAGCTTGCAGAAGTTGTCGCCAAATACCTCCAAGATTATGATGGAGTTATAATGAAGAAACACGGCACAGTCACCGTCGGTAGAAGCCTGAGGGAGGCATTCTACAAGGCGGAGCTGGTTGAGGAGAGCGCAAAGCTGTGGTATCTGGCCAGAAAGTAGAGTCACAACAGAGGAAATGAAAAGCTCACTTGGCTGTTTTGGTCATGTTAAAGAAAACGCAAAGTTGTGGTATCTGAGCAGGAGGTAAAAATAAAAGCTCACTGAACCTGCTCCAAAGCTCCGAGAACTTCCCAAATGATTGTCCTGGTGTGCATCGGCATGTTTGGGTCTTCACTAATCTCCTCAAGGATCACAATTGCATCAGCGGCCCTGACAGCGGGCTCTTTATTCTTATCAAGAAGAGCCTCAATAGCCTGCTCGGCAGCACGCCTAATATTCCTCGGAACGACAGTATCTTGAACGACCTGTTCTTTAAGAACCTGAACAATCTGGGCAATCCGCTCTTCTGTGCTGAACATTTTATCACCTCCTTTACTAAAGAATTGTTACTAAAATCTTCCCGTGTTATTTTAAATTCTCCTAGCTAAAAAGCTTTTCGGTCAGTGCTTAGATACTGTCCAGGATAATTAACAGCTTGCATACCGGATTTATCATCAGACCCTCTCACAGTTATCCTAACAGCATGAGTGCTTAAATAGTGCTTAGGTTATAGCTAAAGCTTAAGCCTTGGCTTACAGCGTCAGAATTCAATTCCTCTTCTTGCAGATATGCCCCGCTGGTATGGATGCTTGATCTCGTGCATCTCGGTTACATAATCGGCGAGCTTGAAAAGTTCCTCAGGACAGTAGCGGCCAGTTAGAACGAGTTCCGTATTGGGAGCTTTATTTTTAATAAGTTCCTTAACTTCCTCAATATCGAGCATACCAAAGCCTAAGGCGACACAAAGCTCATCGAGGACTACCAAATCCCACTCGCCACTTGAAACTACTTCTCTAGCTCTCTGAAGGGCTTTTTTAGCGGCCTCTATGTCATCAGGCTCAGGCTTACCATGGACAAATTTTGGCAGGCCAAATGACTCTATGAAGGCTCCGCACTCTGCTATCTTCTTCTGCTCGCCGTAAACGTCGGGAGCTTTCATGAACTGGATTATCATAACCCTCCCATCATTTCCAAGCATCCTCACGGCAAGACCTAAAGCAGCTGTTGTTTTTCCCTTTCCATTGCCAGTGTAGATATGAACCAATCCAAGTTTCTCTTTCCAGGGCATGTAACTTCACCAAGATGGATATTGTGTCCAGGGTTTTTAGGAGTATTGGAGGAAAATTGAAGAAAGGGTTAAATTCTCACTCATGTAATCTCTCGATTAGGTGAACCAAGATGCCAGATTACTTTTTAATATCCCTTTCAAACAGGAAAAACTTGGAACTCTGCATAGAATACGCCCTTGCTGGTTTTACAAACAGTATAAATGGCCTCTGGACATTTTTCGACATAAACGTTGGAGATTATGTCTCTTTTCTGTACGGAGCAAGAGTCAGAAACCTGTACCGGGTTGTTAGAAAGGTCGCATACAAAAACGCGGAGAATCTTCCTCCTTGGCCGCCGATAACCTTCAGATCAAAAAGGACATATTATTTTCCTTTCAGGCTGTTCTTAAAACAGGAGAGAGAATTTAATGAGCCAATGGTCAGGCCTGAATTTTCTTACGTAGCTGAGAACTTGCTTTTGAGAGGTGGTTATAGAAAGACACATTTTCAAGCCGATACAATAACCTTTTACAATGTCTCTGAGATGGGAAACGCATTTAATGGCGAAACCAAGTATATAGAGTTCGAGGCCGAACCTTTTGAACCCAAAATTGTTTTCAAACGAGAAAACCAAAAAATTCCGGAAAAGTTCTACTTTAAAGAACTTATACTCCAGTCCCTCGTGAGAAGAAAAATCCAGAGTTCCGTTCTCGATGATGCTTTGGAATTTTTTGGTGTTGATAAGTCTCCAGATGAATTCGAAGTGCTTGGTGAGAAAGCCCTTCCAGAGGGATACGTCGATATATTCATCAAGCTAAGACATCCAACTGGAACAAACAAGTATCTGCTCGTAGAAGTTAAGACAGGGAAGGCACAAAGAAAAGACATAGAACAATTAACAGGATACATAAGCGAATTTAGCAATGAAACTGTTGGGGGAATATTAATCGCCAGAGATTTCCCAAAGTCTGCCTTCGTAGATTCCAAGATCCTGCCAGTTAGATACTATTTTGATGACCTAGACAAATCGATAGAATATAGTTACGAAGAACTGCTGAGAATGCTAACCTTAGAGGTGGCAATATGAGAAAAAGATTGTTTATATTCATGACACCGAATGGAGCTACATATTCGTCCCCTATCGAGATGTATCCCGACATGGAAAACTTTCAGGTTCTTGGATTTGGAGAGGGGATAAATGAAGAAGAAGCGTTTAAGGACTTTATAGAAAACAATAAATAGGTTTTAGATATGCATTTTGAGGAAGTAATCTGTATAGAAGTGAAATCAAGAATTCATCAAGGGAAGCGGTTTTATCTTAAACATAATGAATAGTGTATGTTATAGCTGGAAGAGTCAAAAATTAATAACAGTCCTATAATCCCATAATTTTCGTGATCGTTATTCATCTCACCCACTAATTTGTGGACAAAGTTTGTGAGTGTTAAATCCAAACTCCCAGCATAGATTTCGTTTAAAGTTTCCCATTGAGTTACGAGTCTACTTTTTCTTTTGAGACCCCTAGCACATACTTTGAGGAACTGCATGAGTTTTGGGGATTGATTGGGGAGTATTATCCCGAATATAAGGAAGCTGAGAAGAAATTGAAGACCTTCTGGCTTGTCCTTGAGTGGAATGGAATCTGGAAAATGCTCAGAGAACCTGACAACTGATGGTTCTCAGAATCATGTTTTAGATTAACACCTCCAAAATCCTAAAATCTAAGGTAATTACTGTCTATTTACCAAGGAAATACTGATATTTTACGCATTTATTGTTATTGTCTGACTATCCTGTTTTTTATTTAGAATCCTCGTAGTAACACTTAAATATTCCCGCAACTAAAGAACTAAGGGTATAACTTCCCGGGAGGGTCAAGAGCATGAAAAAAACTGCTTCCGTGCTCTCAGTTGTTTTTTCTGCATTAATTTTGCTGTCAATGCCAGTATATGCCTTAACAACTTCTACAACACCATCTTTACCACCCCAAAAAGTCGAAGGAGCAACTGTAGATTTCAGTTTAACCATAACAGACATAGAGGGAGACTGTATTGTTGTGGAAACCGACTTAGATAAAGATGGAAATGCCCCAATATTCGATATAACAGGCCTAACTGGATACCAGATAACCTTACATGAAAGAGATATAAGAATTTGCGGGAATTTACCATCAGCTCTTAAGATACCAATCCACGGTAAGATACCAAAAGGTATAATCATACAAAATGTTCAGATTCAAGGCGGAAAAGTTCTGAAACTTAAGTTCTTTGACCTTAGTCAACATGTTTACTATAGAGTCAAGGACATCAAAGATGATACTGTGTTAAACAGTGCGGCAGAGACCTTCACAATAATCCATCCTCAACTTGAAGATGCAAAGAAACAGATAGAGGAAAATATAAAAGATTCTGATGCAAAAAGAATAGCTGAGGAATATATTGATCTAGGACTTTTCGATTATGTTTATAACGATCTACTGCCTCTCTTCTCAAAATATGATCCTGCAAACATAAGCAGACTACAAGGCAGAATAAATGACCTTGAGAGTCTTGTCTCTGAGCTTAATCAGACTATACAAGAACAAGAAAAAACAATTCAAACAGAAAATGCAACAATACAGGAACAGGAAAATAAAATAAAAACCTTAGAAAATGAAAACGCCCAGTTAAAAAATGACGTGTCAAATCTCAATTCACAGATAACCCAGTTAAAATCTCAGCTCAAAGAAAAAGATGACAAAATAGCAAAACTGGAAAAATCAAACAAAGAATATCAAAACAAAGCTAAGAATATGCAAATCGTAGCGATAGTCCTCTTTGTGCTGATTTTAATTGTTGGTTTCGTCGGATACAACACGGGGAAGAAAACAGGGTACAATACAGGATTTAGAGAAGGAAAAGAGAAAGGATACAGTCAAGGATACAGAAAAGGAAAAGAAGATGGTTATCAGCAGGGACTTGATGAGTGTCATGGTATTAAAATTGGATAACAAGGTGGAGGGGTGAGAAAAAATGATACAGTTCCCTGAAATGGTTATGGGCATTGGCGGTGCCGGGAAAAATCTTGTTTTTGAAATACTGAATACAGATTGGCTAATAAAGGAACTTCTACAAAATTCAGAACGAAAATATTATTTCCTAGTAGTTGATACCGCAGAGGGAGAATACAAAATCGATAAAGAGAGAGCTGAAAATGCCAAGAAAAAGATCGATAGAATGGCCGAGGAACTTGAAACTCACTCAAATATTGAGGTCAATGTTAAGTGCATAATATCAGACTTGAATATTGACAGGGAGGTTGTTCTCTATACTAAAAACCTAATTGAATCTCTTCATAGGAGAAAGTACATCAAAGTATGGTGGATATACGATCCTGACAAGGGGGTAGACAATAGAGAGGGTCTTCAAAAGTATAAATCATCTGGATTTTCTAAAGGTACAGTACGAAGAAGAGGCGTCACAAAGGCAATGTTTTACAAAGCTTTGGTTGATGGCAGGATAGACGACATTTTCATGATAAGGCCCGGAATACAGGAAATTGCAATGATAGTTGGCCTTGGAGGTGGCACAGGTTCTGGACTCTTTATCGATTTAGCAAATAGAATAAAGCTACGGAATCCTGGCGTTCAAATAGTCCTTTTCGGCATATTACCCACACTCAGAGAAGGAAACAACGAAAGAGCAAATGCTTATATAGCTCTCTCAGAACTTGAATATCTCAAGCTTACTCAAGGGAGAGGAACGGACTCCCTATTCTCACATGTGGTTTTAACAACAATAGAACCAACCGGATTCGGTGGAGCAGGAGATGCATACAAGGAGAAACCAAAGGCCCTCGAAGAATTCAGCCAGATGTTCCCGTACTTACTTGTTAACTTCTATGATGCGAAAAGTGGAAACTTCTCAGATATATTTGAAGGAGGCTATTATGGAAGATTCATATTAGCTGCTGGAGGAATTGTTAGATATGAAGTTGAAAGCACAATAAATAACAAAAAAATACTTGAAGATGCCATTAACTCTTTGACAAATGCCTTAATGAAGGAACATGACATAAGAAACGAGAATATAGGAAAGATCATTAAAATCTTAAAAGACAACCATTTCATAGATATAATAACCGAGGAGACAGAGTTTTACAGCCGATATCTTGAATACATCAAAAATCAAAGACTCCTACAAGAGTTTTATGGCTTCCTTACAAATCCAGTAATGCAAATGTTTAACTATAACTCACCAAGGAGTATTATCGAGGGGATAGATACAAGGATACTAATGGGAGGGCAGAGTTTTTCAGAGAAGGTAAATTCACTCAAGGATGTGAAAGAAATAAGGGAGTTCATCCATCAACTCAAATCTGCTATTGATTCCTCCAAGCCAGATTCATACAAAGATGACATTGACAAAATGATAG
>JAMOPD010000180.1 GCA_027064745.1 Thermococcaceae archaeon | reverse complement strand
CTCCTTTAGTTAAGTTTCCAGTTTGTTGTATCCAAAGAGGGTTGTTTGTTCTTTGTGCTGATGAAGAAGCCTTCAAGCCACCTTGCCGCTTCTTCCGGCGTCTTAAAGGGAACCATAAGGGGGTCCGAGTCTCCCAGGTAATGGAAAATCACGAATCTCCCTCTTCTCTCAAGGTGTTTGACGTTGTTTACGTTTATGATGACCTCTCCGATTCTCAGCCACTCCATACGAACCTCCTTTAAAGAATTCCTCTCAAAGAGAAGTTCTGCTTGACTACTTTTCTGTAAGCCCACTCTTTCAGGCGGTCTAAAACCCTTGGGGTGTAACGCCGGGCAATGTCTTCAAAGGTGAGGTTTGCCGTTATGCAGACGGGCTTTTGAAGGTCGTAGCGGGTTGTGATAACGGTTTCAACGATGTAGGCGTTGTAGTCGGACTTGTATTCCCTGCCCAGGTCGTCTATCACCAAAAGGTCGGCTTCTTTTATCTCCTGCTGAAGTTCACCTCTATCAAATGCAGTTCTCAACTCCATTGCAGAGTAGAACTTGGCGCTTGATATTTTCCTGACCCTGAGAAGATGACAGGCTGCTACTACTACTGCCTGAGTTTTCCCGGTTCCGACGGAGCCGAGGAGCAGTAGAGACATCGGGAATTTCTCTTTTGCCCACTTCTTCGCTATCTGGTAGCTTTCTATTTCTACTTCACTGCCGTTAACGGTAACGGTTCTCTTTATCCTCTTCTGTTCTATGGGAAGCAGGTATTTTTCCGGGAAGCCGAAGCCTTTGAGCTTTTCTACCGCTTGAGGGGTCTTCAGGGGCAGAAGCCTTGTCTTTACGAAACTCCTCTTTCCTGCTTCGTAGAACTCGTAAACGATATCCCCGGATACGAGTCTGTTTACCAATTTGGGAGCTGTGTTCATTTTAATCCTCTGACTCGGTTAGGTGGATTTCTGTTGCGAACTCTTTTGAGACACCGAACTTGGGGTTTGTTGCCACTTCTCCAAAGTCAATCGGAGCGTTAACTTCTGATTTCCACCACTCGTAGAGTTTTTGAAGCTGAGTTTTAAAGTAGGGGAATCCGTCGGCTCTCCTTTTTGTGTAACGGTTAACAAACAAGTCCCACAAGATTTTGAAAAGTTCTTCTTCCGTTAGATGGGAGTCCTGTGCAAGGGGTTTTAGGGCTTTGAGGATTTCTTTGAGGATTTTTCCGTCCCGTGCGTAGTTTGCCGCCATCGGAACGCCGGTCTCTTCCTGGTATTTGCCGTAGGCGTAATAGAGTAGTTCCCGCACCTGCGGTGATGAGCTTTCCTGTTTTGTTCTCTTTTTCAAGTTTTCAATAGCTTTCTCAAGGTAGGAGAGGGCGTTGGGAGACCCGGAAAGAAACGCTCTGTGACATCTTTCAAGCTCTTTCAGGATTGACTTATATGCACAGCGTGCCATTACTCAGTTCCTCCGTATTCTTTTAAAACGGGAAGTCCGAGTGATTCGCAGAACTTTTTCCATTTGAGTTCTGCTTCAGAGGCGAGATTTTCCTCCCAATACTTGATGCTTATCTTTTCCCACTCTTCGGGGGAAAGTTTTGCCTGCTCTTTCATGTCTTCTATGAACTCCTCCGCATAAGACGGATGAAGGGTGTAGCGAATCCAGCGTTTTGTTATTTCTCTGAACCACTCTGCTTTATCCCAGCCGCCGCGGACTAAAATGAACGTGAGGTAGTCTCTTATGTATTGGTCTCTTCCGTAGTAGTTCGCCTCGTCCTGGAATTCGGGGTCTTTGAGGAAGACTGCGTCAAGTTCTTTGAGCATGCGTTCTATTTCCTGGATTGCGTTAACGAGCTGGTGGGCTTTGAGGATGATGTCTCTCCTTCGGGAATCAACGGGTCCGAGTTCTGCCTTAAATGCTTTTTCTTCTTCTTGGTATAGATGGTTTTTGTATCCTACAAGTTTTTTAACTACGGCGTTTTTAATCTCTTCAGGAACGCCTGCCTCGGAAACAGCTTTTTTCGGCTCAAAGCCTGCGTCAATGTAGGATTTGCACTTTTCTACCCATCGGGCTATTTCTTGTTCTCTTTTCTCAAGTCTTTCTTTGAGTTCTGTTAAGACGGCTTCTCTTACGTTGGGATGAACACCGGCAAGTTCAACAGCCTCTTCCGGTGAACTTCCGGTTTCTAAGTAGGGCATACACTCTCCTACCCAGTAGAGAACCGTTGAAAGAAGTAGGTTACTGTCTCTCCAGAGGGCAGGTTTTTGCTTTTCCTCTTCCTCAACTTCCAGGAGTTCTCTTTCTTCCTGCTGTGCAAGTTTTTCGGGGTCGTCAAGAACGGAGCGGACAGTGGGGGTGGAAAATTCGGACATGTTGTCCTTTTTTTGCAGGTAATAATCAACAAGTTGTCGTGAAATCCCAAGTTCCTTAGCAATTTGCGTTTTTGTTAACCCTTGAGTGGACAATTTTTTTATTTTCTCTTTCAGCTCTTTTTTTTCTTGTTGTCTTAAGTCAGATAACCATCTTCTTATTGTTCTATCAGAAACCCCAAAAAGCCTTTGAATATCTTCAGGTTCTACTCCTGCAAGGTAGAGTTGTTGAGCACAGAGCTTTCGTTCCTCTGGTTTTAGAGCAAGTCCATGTTTAAGGTTATACTTAATAGCTTCCATTCTATAATGGAGTTCGTCTTTTATCGGCAACGCTTCACCTTCAATGAACGCTTTACCTATCAGCTCACAAGCTTTTTTTCTGTGAACTCCATCAACTATCCAGATTTTCCCATCAGGTCTTTCCCAAACTTTGATAGGGTCAAATTCAACGCCGTTCTCCATAAGCTCTGCATACTCTTTAACTTTTTCTTCTACTGTTCCTGTGATAACGCGCGGAAGTAAACCTTGAGGGACTTCTAAATCAGAGACTTTATACTTCGCAATCCTTCCCATTATTTAACCTCCTTTATGGGTTTTGGCAAAAAGAAAATTCCAGATAAGGTTTCATCTATGATGTGGACGTAGTGAATGAAGGAAAGAACCTCAAAGGTATATTTGGTTTGGAGCTTCTTTATAAAGGACAAGACTTCTTCAACAGAAGTTCCTCTATAAGGTATCCATACTATAGGAATTCCTTCCTGTAGATATTCGGGCTGTTTGTGCCAGCTCCCAACTTCTATCGCAAGTTTTATAGAAAAATTCATAAAGTGGATTCTTTTGATGTCCGATAGAAAAGGATTAATGAACCCTTTAAGTGGAATAGAAACGAGAATATCGCTTCTGTGCTTCTTCCAAACTCCTTCAATAAAAATCCATTCAGGATTAATTCCCGAATCTAGCAACCAGAAGAATGCTTTTATTTTTTCCTTAATGTGAAATAAAGATTCATTTTTCTTTTGAGCTTTTAGATATTTTCTAAATAAGTTAAGTTTTTCCTTGATATTCTTATCTGCATAAGCTATCTTTTCCGCAAAGTCAAGACAAAACAGTAACCAATCTCTACCCCATAAGTCCTGTTTATTCTGGATTCTTTTTCCAATGGCTTTTTGAAAACGCTTATACCACGGAGGTAAGGTGTTTAGATACCATTTTGGATTATTTACCTTCCTTAAATTAACTATTTCCCGTCCTTTCTTCTGAATGCCTATATAGGACAGAAGAATTTTTCTAATTGTGTCTTCATTTCCTTCTAATTTTCCGTTAGCCATTTCTCACCTCCCGGTCATTTTTGCCCACCTTGTCCAGTTCTTGACTGCTATCTTGGTGGTGAAGTATTGAGTAGGAGATTGCGAAAATGCCCCAGAACAGGAGCCATAAGATTCCCGAAATAATTGCTATCGGGAGGAAAAGCACTTTAATAGAGTTTACAGAGACGGTTTTCAGGAACTTTATTGCTCTTGTAGAGACTCTTGATAAAGCTTCTCTCTCTACAAAACTCATAGCACTACTTTTGTTCCTCATCTTTAACCTCACTATCGGGACGGTAATAGTTGTCTGGCTCGTGGTTCACCGGTAAGTCCGAGTTTTCTTGCTCTCCAGCGAACGGAATAGACTGTTCTGCCGAGTTTTTCTGCTATTTCCCTGTAAGTGAGCTTTCCCTTGTTCTCTATCAGGAATGATTCTTCCTGCTTCGTCCACGGCTGATTGTGGTTAACTGCTGATGAATCTGCTGAGTGCATGTATCTGCTGACTCTTTTCCTTGTATCAACTCTTCTGCGCCTTGCTTTGGCTCTTTCGTAACACTTACGGCAGCAGTATTTGTCCTGTTTACCGCGTCTGGGGAAGAAATCTTTTCCGCAAACTGGACATTTCTTCAGGAGTTCTCTCAAAGGCTTTTCTTCTTCGGCTACGGGGTTTTCAAAAATCGGCGGGTCGTATTCGGAAAGAACTTTCAAAAGTCCCTGCCCGACCATTACTTCAACGAAGTCCTTTACCTTGTTCCTGATGAAGGAGCGGGAAAAGATTTCCCCATACTCTTTCCACAGTTCTTCTGTTATGTCCGAGATTCTGAAATAGCGCCGCTCTAATATCAGCTCGTAGATTCTCTCTTTCACGGCTACACCCTTGCCACGATTCTTTCAAACATCTGCTTTAAGAGGGCTTTGTCCGGCTTGCTGGTGCTTCTCTTTATGAGCTTTAAGGCATTGACGAACTTGAGAATTGAAAGTCCGTATTTCTGGGCAAGTTTGTAGGCAGCTTCGGGGTCGGCTTCTACTTCCAAAACTTTTAGCAGTTCCTTAACGTCGGCTTTTGTTATGGTGTCAAGGGGAACTTCTTTGATTACTCTTTCATCAAGAGAACCAATTCTGGCTACGAGCTTGGGAAGATTCTCGTTTCCTACTAAAACAAAGGGGAAGAGCGTTTCTTCAAGAATCAGCTTTACGGTTGCGGCAGTGTCTTTGTGGGAAAGAACAAACTCTGCTTCATCAACGATGATGACGTATTTGCGGTATTTGGCAAATCTGGTAAGATATTTGAGAGTATCGTCAAAACTTCTGCCGGTTGGGCATTTAACGGCACTTGCAACTGCACGAAGGAACTTGTTGGGGGTATCCATCTTCGGATGCCCCTTCACAACTCCTATGTTGTCAAGACCGAGTTTCTTCTCTAATGCCTTTATTCCCCAGGTTTTTCCGATTCCGTAAGAGCCGTAGGCTACCGCCACGGCTTCAATACCTTCTTCGCTGAGCTTGTTAAGCTCATGGACGAGGGCGGCGAATTTCTTAAGGACTGTTGTATTTGCTATGTTTTCAGCAGAAACTCTCACTTCCTCACCTCCCTTTTAAGCTCTTCAATCTCCTCTATTTCTGAAGCGTAAAGGCTGAAAGCCATCGGGTTTTCGGTTTTGAATTTCTCATAGGCTTTCCAAATTTCTTCCGGAACCTGCCCTTTGCGGTCTATGATGTAGGTGAGGAGTTCGTAATCGTCGGTGGGGATGAAGGGTTCGGGTTCTTCTGAAATTTGAGGAATGGTAATGTCTGCTTCGGGAATAGTTTCTTCCGATTCCTCTTTAAGGAGAGCTTCCATTTCGGAGTAGTGGAGCTTCGTTTCTGCTTCCTTTTTTCTTTCCTGTTCAAGTTCGTGAAGCTCAAGGCGGGCTTTGACGGTTTTCTCAATAGCTTTTTTCTTCCTTTCTCTCCTCTTTACTCTATCTCTCCAGCTTTCAGGATTTTCTTTTTCTGACACAGCGTCGCAGATGAACTTTCCGTCAAGGGTAAAGACTTTCACGTAGGTGTCGTTTGAATCATCAAGCCTGACTTCAACTTTTTGACCTTCATACTCTTCAAGGGCTTCTGCATAGTAGTATTCGTGGTCAATCCTTACGGTTGCGTTGGTAACGGTCCTGACTTTCCGCTCTGCAAATGCCCAGTAAAGCCAGTCGCCGTCAACTCCTTTTCTCTCGTGGGGTTTGTAAACTTCTGCTTTATCAAGGTTATAATTCTCAACGTATTGGGCAAAGAGCTTTTCGTATTCTTCAAATGTGAGGGGCTTTTCTTCTCCCCATATTCTCTCAACGTCCTTTCTCTCTTTCGGGTCTTCCTGAGTGTATCCGGGAAGGGTCTTACAGAACTGCATCTTGATGATTTTGAAACCGCTTTCAACGTTCCCCTTGTCCCATCCCGAATAGGGTTTCGCATTTGAAACGTGAATGCCGAGTTCTTTTAAACCTGCCAGTATCCTTTCTGCCTTGAAGTCCTTTCCCCAGTCGGTTCTTATGATTTTGGGAATGCCGAACTGCTTTATGGCTTGAAGTATTAACTGGGCAACCGTTCCCGCGTGAGGGTTATATGGAAGAAGCAGGTAAGAAACTATGTAGTTTGAGTAAGTGTCCCTGATGATTGAAAGCCAGGGGCGGATTTCTTTGCCGTCGTGAATAACTACATTATCCATTCGGGTGTGGTCCCACTCCCAGCGGTGATTGGGAGCAACTTTTTGAACGTGTCCGGCTCTCGGGCGGTAGCGGATTGCTTTGGATTCTCCGCTTCTTAGCCTCTCTACGTAATATTTCTTCCTTGCATAGAAGTCGTTAAGATGCTGCCTCAGCTGTTCGTATGTGAGATTTATCCCGAGTTCGTTAGCAAGCTTTTTTACTTCGTCATAGATAGACTTTATTGTTAGCTTTTTGGGAAGGCAGAACTTAGCTTCCGCAAGGGAGAGAACGTGGCGGAGAGCTTCTGAATACTCTTTTTCCGTTATTCCGACAAGAGCTTTCACTCCTTGAGTTGTGTATGCCCTGCACCAGCGGTGAACCGAAGAGGGAGTTTTGCCGAAAGCTTTTGCTGCCGGTCTTATGCCGAAGCTCATTGCATACTTTACGACTTTTAACTTTTCAAGGGCTTCCTGTCTTTTGTCAGACGATAGCTGGTTGAGTTCTTCCGTGTCTTTTTCCGTTATCACGGGTGAAAAGGAGGAGGCAGGCGGGGGCGAACCTGCCTCCTTGGAAATCGGGGAGGAGGTTGGGGGGTAGGCGATAGACTCCAGGATAAAAACGGTATTTTTGCCTACCTTTTTCTTTTCTACTACCCGGAGCTTTTCCCCAAGTTCTTTAAGTTTTTCGTTTATGAGCTGAAGGTTGCTGGCGTAGCGGTTTCTGAATGTTCCTACGGAAATCCCGAGTTTTTCTGCAAGTTCGGCAGGGGAAAGCTCCAGGCGCATCTTACTCCTCCACTACGGTTTTAACACCGGGGGTGAGTTTGGAAAGAGCTTCGGCAAGGGCTTTTTCGGGAGTCTGAGCTTTAACTTGGACCGTTTCTCCGGTTGTGTTGTCTATTACTACCCTGACGGCACGTGCTATGAGTTCTTCGCATTTTTTTGAGTCAAACTCTTCACACGGCTTTTCAAGCTCTTTTAGTGCCTCTTGCAGATAGCGGTCAAAGGTTTTATCTTTCATTTTTGTCCTCCCAACTTGGTTCCGGTATAACGAGGGCAAACAGCAGGATTAGGGCGTAGAGGGCGAGGAGTTCCATCACTCGCCCTCCTCTGCCTTTCTTTTTGCAAGTTTGACTGCAAAAACGACTTCTGCGGCTTTTATGAGAAGTTCTTCGGCTTCCTTGTGAATCCTTTCAAGTTCTTCCCTTGTAACCTTTCCATCTTCAATTGCTTCGGCGTGAACTTTTAAGACATCTGAGAACTCTTTTGTTAAGAGAGAAATTTCCTTTTGAAGCTCTGCAGGGGATTGAATCCCTGTGGTTCTTACAAATACTCCTCCGCATTTCCTTGCGAGCCATTGGATAAGGACATCATTACCGTAAGCTCTGTTTAGCTCGGGAACTCTCGGTAGCGGTGGGTTGTAGACAGGGTCTGTGTGGTAACGGCGAACTGTTTCCGTTCCTATTCCCATTTCGTCGGCGATTTCCGAGTAGGTTTTTTCACTGAAAGCTCTTGCCATGTTCAGGGCTTCTTTTGCATTCATTGACTCGTAAGGCAAATTCAGCTCCACTTTGGTTTTCCTTCTTCCCATTCTCTATTCCTCCCAACTTGGTTTTTGGCTTTGCGTTTCCAAGTCATTGCAAAGATTGAATTTCAAGGCTTATCTCCTTACTCTTCTGTGTAGGGAAAGAGTTTTTCGCCTACTGCCTGCTCAATCATTCGTGCCATTCTTTTGGAGTAAGCAGTGCCGTTGACTACGCATCGGAGGGTTCCGGGATTGACGCCGAGTTCTTCTGCCAGGGCTTTGAAAGTGGGGTATTTGGCGAGGATTTTTTTCTTAATCTGCTTCGCTACTCTTTTGCCAAAATACCTTCTTGAAGTTCGGTAATTTGCTATCATTATTTCTACCCCGTGCTACGGTTATGTGTTGGCTACGATGTGTGCTTATGGATAGTATATGTTCATTTTTGAACCTTGTCAAGAGCTATATGTTCAAAATTGAATGCAATGCAAAAATTGGACACTGTGTCCGAATTTTGCGGGATTAAGATGAGCAAAAACTTAGAAAGAGCCATAGGGAAAAGAATAAAAGAACTTAGGAAAGCTTTGGGGTTAACCCAAACAGCCTTTGCTGAGAAACTTGGACGTTCAAAACGTTCTATTCAGGAATGGGAGAGTGGCAGAAATGAACCTTCCGAAAGAGTGCTCCGCCTTATAGAACAAACCTTCAACGTCAACCCCGAATGGCTGAGAGAAGGCAAGGGGGAGATGTTTCTACCCAAGCCCAAAAGCAACCTTGAGTTTTTAGGTGCGATTCCTTTTGACTTTGTTTTAATGCCTGTCCCTGTAATAGACCAGCGTGTTGGAGCAGGAAGGGGGCTTTATACTGCGATGTCAGAACCTTCGGAAGTAAAATTCGTATGGGTTCCAAAAAAGTATGCTGACCATAGACTCTTTTTCTTTAGAGTTTTCGGCGATTCAATGAAACCCAGACTTCAAAACAAAGACTGGGTAGTTGCAGACCTCGACTCCTCGGTTCAAAACGGGGACCTTGCAGTTGTTGAACTTTCAAATGAAGAGATAATGGTCAAAAAATACCGCAAAAAGAGGGAAGGTTACATAATCCTTGAAAGTTATAATCCTGACTACGAACCTATTGTTGTCAAGCCCGAAGAGATAAAGAACATAGCCAAAGTAGTTTTAATAGTTCCAAACGGTGAAACCCCATGGGGATAGGGTAATCTATGGAGTGGCTGATAGTTTTAATCCTTATAGGTGGAGCGGCTTATTTTCTTTCTAAGAGCAAAAAAAAGGAAACTTCTACACAACGCTTAAAGGAAAACCAAAAAGAAACAACAGTTTTCACTTCTTCTAAGACCCAAAAGATACTTTATGAAAGCTCGCAAGCTAAGAATTCACAAGCAGTAGAAAAAGAGAACAAGAACACCAATAAAAAATCTGAGAATAATGCAGAAAAGCGAAAAACTGAAGAGCTTAAAAAACTTAAATGTCCTGCTTCCTGCTCCGAATGTCTTCCTCTTGGAGAAAAGAGAGTTATTACTTATGGGGATTATACATTTGACATAGGCGGTAAACCTACCAGGGGGTTTGAATTTATTGTTGCTCCCATGGGATTTCGCTTTAAACTTGGAGGAAATGTTTTGTTTGCAGCATTTACACCTGAAAGGAAACTCTTCCACTTTTTGAATCTTTCCGAATGGAAAAAGAACAAAGAAAAACCGGAAAAGATGAACATAGGAGCAGCTTTCGTAAAGAGTAAGGATATTCATAGAGAAGCTTTTTTCTTTGACGAAAACTATTATCAAGGTTATGCGCTGTTTACTTTTAACTTAGAGGGAATACATCCTTATGTATATGGTGTCCTGTTTTCTACTTTTCCGACCCAGGTTAAAAAAGCAGCGGAATACTTCTATATTCCTGCATTAGCATTAATTCCGGAAAGAGCATATATATCCGGAATCTGCAAGCGAGGGAGAGAACTTTCCCTGATTGTGAACTTTGAATTTAACGGAATGATAGGCACTTATCGGATACTTCCGGGTAAAAGGAAATATCCGGTGGTAATTGAAGAATTGGGAAATACTCTGGGAAATCTTCTTCCAAAAGCACTTCATTTACCATTTATAGAACTGTTCCTATTTGGTAACTCGTATTCTCTAAAAACATACAGCTTCGGTAAGGCTTTTGAAATAGCCTACCTCAGGGGAGAAATACCCAAGTCTGGGCTTAAAAAGATACTAACTTTCTTTTTAGAAAATCCCCGCCTCCCTGAACTCAACTACCTCTTAAGACTTTTCTTGAAACACGACCTCCTTGATTTAAAGACACTTTCAAAGTTCTCGCAACAAATCCTTTCCCAAGAAGGAAGAGACGATAAAGATAAAGCTTTTGCTCACAGAATCCTCGCAGAGTATTTTGCTTCAATAAACGAGAGAGAAAAGGCGTTAAAACACGCCCGTAAAGCTCTTTCTCTGGACGAGAACGTCGGAGTCAAAAGGCTAATATCAAAACTGGAAAAGGCAAAGAAAAGCACATAGTCAGCCCATTGTTACCCACCCTGTCCACCCTCCGGGAGTTAACCTCAAACAAAACCACTCCCGGAGGGTGTTATGGCAAAAAAGAAAGCCAAGGTTCAGGAAGTAGAAACAAAGGAATCTGCTCAAGAACAAAAAGAACAATCTACCGAATTCCATCAAGCTGATTCAAATAAGCCCAAAGACACAAGAATCCTCTACGCCGGACCTACAATAGTTAACGAGAGGTTCTTCCTCCGTAAAGGTCAAATCTTCACCGAAATTCCCGGCTACGTTCCGGAAGACCTCAAGAAGTTCTTTATCTCCCTTGCCGATTACTCTCCCGAAAAAGAGAAAGAACTTGAAGAACTAAGGCGTAAATACCTTAAACAAAAGGGGAGGGTAAAGTGAAGGGAAAAATCCTCCTCCGCCTCCTCCAAACCCTGCATTACCCATCAAACAATGAGTTCCTAAGCCTTTTGGAGGTTTAAAATGGGATATACCAGAGGAGTAACCGTAGAAGAAAAACCTACCAGTCTGTTACCGCCTGTTAGAACAGACACAATAATAGTTGCAATAGGAACTGCAAAAGAGGGACCCGTTAACAAGGCTGTTCCGATTTTTAACCTTGAAGAATACGCCGACACCTTCGGAATCAGCGGAAACTGGGATAAACACACTTTAGAAGAAGTCGCCGAAGTTGCCTTTGCACTTGAAGCCGTATCCCCCGTAATCTTCATAAGCATCGGAAACGACGCCTCTTCCGTAACCTCTTCTCAGGTAATTGGTGGTATCAATCCCGATACCTTAGAACCTTCCGGATTGGAAGTAGTAGAAACGGTATATCCAAAATTCAGACTTGTCCCTTCAATTCTCATAGCTCCCGGCTTTTCCAAGGACCCTGCCGTTGCAACTGCAATGGCAGCTAAAGCAGGCGCCATAAACGGACACTTCAAAGCCATGGCCTACGTAGATATAGAAGTTGACAAATACACTGACGCTCCAGGTTATCTCGTAGATAAAGGCCTAAAGTTCCCTCAGCTAAAAGCTTTCCTCGGAAAAGGCTACTCCGGAGAGAAGAAATACCATCCATCTACTTTAGCCGCCTGCAGAAAGGCAAGAATAGACGCGGAAAACCGGGGAATACCCTCAAAAACCGTTTCCAACAAGCCTCTCTACATAAACGATTCCGACTTTCACTTAGGGCTTGACCAGGCAAACTATTTAGCAGGGCAGGGAGTAACTCCCCTTTTCAACAACGAAAACGGCTGGGTATTCTGGGGAGCAAGAACCGCTGCCTACCCTTCTTCAACAGATCCCAAAGATACATTTGATAACGTCCGCCATATGTTCAACTTCCTCAACAACGAACTAATTCTTACCTTTAATCAAAAAATTGATACCCCCATAACCAGGCGTTTTATAAGGACAATCGTTGACTCCTACCAGGTAAGGCTGAACGGACTTGCGGCAAGAGAGGACATCTTAGGAGGCAGGATTGCCTTTGTTGAGGACGAAAACCCTGTTACAGACCTGATGGATGGAATTGCCACCTTCCACGTTTGGTTTACCCCTCCTTCTCCTGCAAGACAGATTCACTTCATAACAGAATACGACTTTGCTTACTGGAAAACCCTCTTTAACGCTTAATGGAGGTAAAAAATGTCAGTAATCCCGGATAAAGTACAGAATGCCAAAGTTTACCTGGAAGGCAACGTCGTAGTCGGCGTTGCAGATGTGGAGCTCCCCAAGGTTGAGTTTTTAAGTGACAAAATGGCTCCGCTCGGGATAATGGGAGAGGTTGATATACCTACCCTTTCACACGTTAAAGAAATGAAAATCAAGCTCAAGTTCTCTACCGTTACAAAAGACTTTGCAAAACTTCTCACTCCGGAAAGCAAGCTCATTTCAGCCTACGCATCCCTTCAGCAGTATGACCCTGCTGCGGGAGATTTCAAAAGTGTCGGAATGATTGCTTCCTGTAAAGTTCTTCCCCTTTCGGCGAACCCCGGAAAACTTGAAAAGAACAAGGCCCAAGATGCAGAGTTTGAAGCTAGCGTTACCTACTACAAGTTAGAGGTTGACGGCAAAGTAATCTACGAAATAGACCCGGTGAACTTTGTCTGCATCATTAACGGCAAGGATTACGCCACAGACATCAGAAGGAACTTAGGAATGGGTTGATAAGGAGGAGTAAATGGAGAAAAAAGTTCTCAAAGAAATTACTCTACCGAGCGGTAAAATAGCAGTTATTTATGACGGAACCGGAGAAGATTTCCTTACTGCGGTTGAAAATGCCGAAGCAGTTTCCGGAGGCACTCCGGGCTTTAAGGATATAGTGATTTCTCTGATGGAACTCCTCGTTACAGTTGATGGAAAGAAACTTGCAGAACCCCAGCTCAGAGCAATGCCCATTAAAGATTTCCTCGTTCTTTACCGAAATTTTTTGGAAGTTCTGGGGTAAAAAATGTTGACCGCCCCGACCTTCTTCCGGTCATTATGGCAAAAGAGGTCGGGGTTTCTTTTTCGGAATTCAGGAAACTTGAAATCAGGAGAATTTTCTACCTCTTTGAAAAGTGGCAGGAGCTTGAAGAAATTAAGGCAAGTAGGAAAGACGCTTTTTCAGATACCTACGGTTAACTTTCTTGACCTTTCGCCTTTTAAGAAAATCAGGAAGGGAAAGGAGGAAAGAAAGCGCCCATACAACAAAGGCAACCGCAACCAGCCCTATAAACAAGAAAAAGGCTATTACAAAAACTACTTCCAGCATAGCACTTCTTAATTTAAGGGAGAAACAACGTGGCTGGCAA
>JAMOPD010000179.1 GCA_027064745.1 Thermococcaceae archaeon | reverse complement strand
AAATATCGCCCTCAAAACGCCCCATTTCCGAAAGGTTTATATAGGACTTTATTCTTAAAATAAAATGCAAATATTTGCAAAAACAAAATTTAGGAGGTTGGGAAAATGGCTGAGTTACCAATTGCCCCGGTTGACAGGTTGATTAGAAAGGCTGGTGCTCCAAGAGTTAGTGAGGAGGCCGCCAAGGTTCTCGCCGAGCACCTTGAGGAGAAGGGCCTTGAGATAGCCAAGAAGGCTGTCGAGCTTGCCCACCACGCTGGCAGGAAGACCGTCAAGGCCGAGGACATCAAGCTCGCTATCAAGGCCTGAAGGCCTTTTTCTGATTTTTAATTTCCCTATTTTTAACTCTTTTACTGACCTGATAATAAATAACAAAATTTTACCAGAGCTCTATTCGTTCTACCTTGATTTTTGTGTCGTTAACTTCCATAATGACAAAACTCGCACTGCTCATTCTTGGAAATGTTGGGGAGCCAGGATTTAGGAGGATTATCCTTTTTCCATGAAATATCCTCTCATCATGAAAATAACGATGGGTGTGCCCGAAAATGAGAATGTCAACATCTATCTCAAGGGCTTTATAGCTCAGTACTTGGGAATTCAAACCCAGGAATTGATGTCCATGAACTAAACCAACCCTTAACTCTTCCACATTAACAATCCTTTCTTCAGGAAGCTGTAAGTGGTCAGCATTCCCTCGGACAGCTACTACAGGCGCAATTTCATTCAGTCTTTCAAAAAGTTCCTTTGAGGTTATATCCCCTGCATGGAGTATCAGGTCTACACCTTTAAATTCCTCAAAAAGGATAGAAGGGATGTGTCTCGTTTTATCGCCGTGATGGGTATCACTAACAACCCCTACAATCATGAAGATACCTCAAAGCGGAATATTTATGTGTAACCTGTCAACAAGCTCTTTATAACGATTCCTCACGGTGACCTCAGTTACATGCGCGACTTCTGCAACTTCCCTCTGAGTCCTTTTTTCTCCTTCTAATAATCCTGCAACATACAATGCCGCAGCTGCAAGCCCCATAGGGCCTTTTCCACTTGTTATCCCTATTTGGATAGCATCATTCAGTATCTTCTTAGCTTTGTTTTTAGTTTTTTGAGTTAAGCCCAGCTGGTCTCCAAAACGATCAACGTATTCCACCGGACTGGTTGGTTTGAGGTTTAATCCTAGTCCCCTAGCAAGGAAACGGTAGCTTCTACCAATGTCTTTTTTGCTAACTTTAGATACCCTGGCAATTTCATCAAGAGTTCTCGGAATGCCTTCCATTCTACAAGCAGCATAAAGGGCAGCTGAAACCATCCCCTCAATAGACCTACCCCGGATAAGCTTTTTCATGACAGCTTTACGGTAGAGAGAAGCTGCTACCTCTTTAACTCTCCTCGGCAATCTCATTTGAGCTGCCATTCTATCGAGCTCACTTAGGGCAAAGGCTAAATTACGCTCAGCTGCATCATTTATCCTCATTCTGCGCTGCCACATCCTGAGCCTGCGCATTTTTGTCCTATACATACCCTTTATCTGATTGCCATGGATGTCTCTGTCTCTCCAGTCAATGTCTGTTGAGAGTCCCTTATCATGTATCATAAGCGTCATAGGTGCACCTGTTCTTGCCCTCTTAGCCTTCTGGTCAGCGTCAAAAGCTCTCCATTCCGGCCCGGAGTCGATGGCATTCTGCTCAAGAACATATCCACAGTTCGCACACACAAGTTCTCCTCTACTGGGGTCATAAAACAGCCTATCCGAACCACATATTGGGCATATCTTTTTTTCAATCAAAAGCTCTCACCCCCTTTTTCTGGGGGCAGGGCGTCTTCTCTTACCCTTTCTTTCTTTTTTCATGTTTTTTCTGTCCGATCTGGCATCAATATATAGAATCTCACCAACGTATCTTTCGGGATTTTTTATTTTCGGTTTAACGGCTATATATGGAGCCTTCACAGGCCCAAAAACATCTTTTACCGTGCCCACTATTGCAAGTTTCTTATCAATGACTCGATCGTTTAATGCGGGAATCCAATTCGAGCGAAGAATTAGAAAACCCTGCTTAGCATAATGAGAAACCCTACCTAACCTCTTCATAGCCCCACCCCAATGAGATATCCTTTTAAAGTTTTCGTTCTTGCCTTTATAAAGTTTTTGGAAAATTTTCGAAAGATTTTTATTTGGCATAGACATAAAATTAAAGTTGAACCAATTAAATTCAGGTGAGGTCATGAAGTTCTTGGTAGTGGGGCACCTGACAAAGGATATCATAATCAGGGGCTCAAAGATTGAGGAGAGGATTGGTGGAGGTGCATACTATTCGGCACTTGCATTGTCCAAGTTCTGTTCTCCTGTAATTCTAACCTCTATTGGTCAAGATTTTCCCAAGGAATGGATTGAGAATCTGGAAAGTTATGGTATAGAAGTTATTATACTTCCCTCCAAAGAGACAACCACATATGAACTGAGATATTTTGATAGCAACACGAGAAAACTTAAGCTCATTTCAAGGGCAAGCGACATCAAAAAGCTCCCAGAAGGAAAATATGATACTTT
>JAMOPD010000178.1 GCA_027064745.1 Thermococcaceae archaeon | reverse complement strand
AAAGGAGTACTTAGAGAGGGTTCTCGACGCCTACAGCGAGATTCTGGGAGTGGAGTGGAGGCTCTAATTTTACCTCTTTCTCAGCCAAATTCTGCTTTATCCTGTAGTTCTCAGTTTTCCCGAGAGCCTGTTCAGAGGTTAATCCTTCAAGGGGAC
The DNA here is from genome assembly GCA_027064745.1 of Thermococcaceae archaeon. Classification (GTDB taxonomy): domain Archaea; phylum Methanobacteriota_B; class Thermococci; order Thermococcales; family Thermococcaceae; genus Thermococcus. The sequence continues at coordinate 2,406 of JAMOPD010000178.1, read as the reverse complement.
ATTGTTTTTAGTAACTGATTTCTGGAAATTTTGTATTTCCATACCTCTATTCTCGATTACTTGAATATCTTCCCCGTTCCCGTTGATTAGAAGTTTTTCTAACATTATCCACGCTTCTTAACCATCACCAGAATGATTCCGGTGAGTATAATGATTACGAGGGCAACATCGAGGTATTCCCAGCTAGTCCAGTACTCTTTGGTGTGTGTTCTGGGAGTGACATCTTCATTGTCCAATTTGGTTGGTTCTTTTGAGGGTGAGATATGCAGGGAAGCGTTGGGTGCATTAAACTTCGTGGAGAGGGCTGTTATGTTAACTGGTACTTCTCTAAAAGAGATTCTCAGTGTATAACACTTTTCTGTTCCTTCATTCCATTTGAGGGGGATCGTGAGTAGCGTCCCGTTCGAAAGTATAAGTGTAGAGTCATTAACGATTCCGATAATCTTTCCTGAAACGTTGAGATACAGAAGAGAGTTCCCGCCATCATCGAGGATAAAAGTCCCGGTGGTGGTTCCGAGAACACAAATCTCTCCGTTGCAGAATGTACTTAATATTTTCATGCTCCAGAAGGCGTCCCAATCCTTCTTCCCGGGGCAGAGGTAGGAATTAAACCACGAGATTTTGCCATCTGACGAGACCTTCAGGACAAAGTAATCAGCTATCCACGGTGCATCGCTTCCGCCACCGTAGACGCCAGCCACAACTCCATTATCCTCAAAAGATACTGCGGTATCGGGATAATCATGATAGCCTGTGTTGAGAACCTTGGCCCAAAGGAGAGTCCCATTTAACAAGACTACTCCAATGAAGAGATGGGATTTTGGATCTTCAGGAAGGTCGGCTGTTCCTGTCACGAGAAAAGCGCCGTTAAGTGGAGTCACTGCATTGATGTGTATGCCGACTCCCGGAAGTGATTCATTAGTCCCATTTAGGATAAGTTGGCGGGCCCAGAGAGTAGTTCCATCAGAATTTAGGATTCCTAGTGTATTTCCACTCACAAAGATAACACTCCCATCCGGCAAAGCTACGGCATCATCAACGCTCATGTTTTTTGCCCAGAGGAGATTTCCGTTTTTGTCGAGCTTAGCCAAGACATCACCAACGAGGAGAACACCTTCAGGAGCGGAGGCAAGGCGAACATGGAGTTTGTCCGGAATTCCGGTTCTCCATATTGGGTTCCTGTGTCCTGTCAGCCTTAGAAGGGTATGGTTCTCAGCTAGGGCGTATATTCCTCCATTCGAAACCACAGCGTCCTTAAACGCCCAGTTTTGGGCAAGTGCACTATTTAGATGCGAGAGACTCAAAATTATTATGAATAAAAGAAAAAGAGAAACTTGCCGGTTCACTTTATATTCCCCCTCAGGACTTTGCAAAATATTGACTGTCAGATTTATCCGGCGCGAAACATCCTCCACAGTGTGCATTTGACCATTTTGCATATTGACAGCCATATCCATTGCAATCTCCTCCAGACTTACATACCAGCCAATAAGGGTTGGTGGCTATTTTGGTAGTGTATCTATATGGAGGTCTCTGAGGGTTTGCAAATAGATACTTCCTATAGGACGGAGAGGGTAGGCATCTGACGCTGCCCCCGCTGAAATAGCAATCATACTGGAATATTATGTTTGTCTGTTCATATTGCTTTGTTTCTTGACGGTATACTCTAGCGGAATAGAAAAACTTTATTTGGATAGAACGCACATTACGTCCCCAGTTCCTGCCTATCTCTTGGGCAGTTTTCCAGTAGATATTCCTAATTGTTGATTCTTTGTTGTCTGAAGGGAATTTATAAGTACACCAATCCCCAAGATGATAGTTCCTATTTGGGAAATCTGAGCTGTACATCCCAACCCACACAGCCACTGGTTTGAGGCTAACAAAGGTATACGTCTGGTAGCTCTTAAGTGGAGATAAAATATTATAATACCACAGACAACATTCAAAATCCTCATAATAACCTTTTCGGATCTCTCTGCAGTTTATCTTTCCATTATCCCTTAACTGACAATTATGATCACTAGCACCGTTAATAACTAAGCTGTTGCTATTTGACAGCAAAGATTTAGTTTGCAAATAATCTCTCAATGCTGCGTATTTCCTGAGTTGGTTCCACAATATTGACTGATTATTTATAAGTAAAAAGATTCTATTGACCACATCTTCTGTAACATTTTTTGAATTAGTAGTGTTTTTAAGTATCTCATCTATTTCATTGTCAATTAGTACTATTTTATCAAAAGTCATTTCACCTATAATAGAGAGCTTTATTATAATATCCTTGGGAGTTTTTACATCCCTGGAGTTAAATATCCTATTCTTATATTCTCTCAGCTCATCACTTGTTAGTTCTATATCCTCACCGTTTAGATATTGCTTATATAATTGTATGCTTTGTCTTTTTCT
>JAMOPD010000177.1 GCA_027064745.1 Thermococcaceae archaeon | reverse complement strand
CACATTGATTCATGCTGTTAGAAGCTTGTAATGTCTCAAGAGAATAATAGTCTCCAAGGTACTGTCAAAATAACAGTGGTGTGCTTTGGCCATATCCAAATTTTATTGCTATTGAGATTATTATTTGGCTTATCCTTCAGTCAGGAGTTAGACGGCCTGCCAGACTCTCCCCAGGTTATCCTGACAGTATGATCTCCAGTACCGAAAAACTTAAAGCTCCCTTTTCTTACATTAGGTTAGGAAAGGGGGTGAGAAAGTGGGGTCTAATCAAGATGAGATGGGGAGACTTTTAGATATACTTGGAAATGAGACGAGACGTCGGATTCTCCTCCTGCTCACCAAAAGGCCTTATTTTGTGAGTGAGCTTTCTCAAGAGCTGGGGGTTGGTCAAAAGGCTGTTCTCGAACATTTGAGAATACTCGAAAGTGCTGGACTAATTGAAGGTAGGACTGAAAAAATCCCCAGAGGTAGACCAAGAAAATACTACACCATACGGAGAGGCTTCCGTCTCGAGGTCCTACTGACTCCCTATATCTTCGGGACTTCAATGTATGAGCCGAAAAGACCGATGGATACAGAGAAATACAAACAGGCAAGGGCTCTAATAAAATCAGCAGAACCTGCAGAAATCAAGATAAAAGAACTTGCAGAATTTCTTGAAGAAGTGGAAGAAAAAATAAACGAGTATGTAGAGATGAAGCAAGAGCTTGAAGAGGTTCGGCTGCTTACAGAGACATATATTGAGAATCTAATGAGGAGAATTGCCCAAGAGAACGCAAGGAAGTTTGAGCAACTTATGGAAGAAATCGAACCACTGTTACCAAAAGAGGTTCTCAACGACCTAAAAAGGATAAAAGAGGAGCTCTTACTTTGATTAACTTTAAAGAATCTTCCCTTCTTCCTTCATTCTCACGAGTTTTGTTATATAACCTGCTATTTTATTTCTTATAGTCTTGCTTTGAACTGTACTGAGCTCTTCAACTTTTTTCTTGTTATATTCAAAATCCCTTGTAAACTCATTTGGATATCTGTTAAAGAGTTCCCTAGCCACTTTTTTAATGAAACCTTGTCTGATGTTTCCCATTATCATCCCCCCGATTTTTAGCCATAACTCAATCCCGCAAAGCCGTTTTAAAGTTTTTCCCTAAACCTGTCCCATGCTATCAGGATAACCTGTGGGAGCACCTGATAATCCGGTATGCGGGTTTAACTCCTGACAGTATCACATGTCCTTCCGTGAAAATCGCTTTAAATATTCATCCAGTGTGTGTTCTTTTCTCTTATTTCCTCTGTGGAATCTTTTCATCATGAGACCATCCAGTACTATCCTCTCAAGTTCATCTTCAAGCTCGGAGGCATCTTTTCCTTTCTTTAGTAGCTCCACTATCTCCTTTGCTTTTGCAGAAATCTTCTCCTTGGTTTTCTCATTGAACGCTGGTATCTCAACCTTTTCAAGGAGCCTCTGGGTGAAGGAAACCCTACCTCCTCTCCTCCCCCCACGGGCTAGATAATAACGCCTGAAAAAGTTGCTGTTCAGATATCCAAGCAGGAAATAAAGATCATCCTCGTCGTGTGGCTGAATAAAGAGGACATCACCTGAGGGAAGGTAGCCTCCCTCTGCAAGGCTGAATCTGTTGTAAGGTTTTCTATCAAGGGTTGGAACATAAATTCTCTTTCTATCTAAATTCTCCATCAGAAATCCGTAGTTTCGAAGGGCCTGCCAGTTAAACCATTTCTTATTCTTGGGAAGATACCTTCTTTCCATAGCTTCCTTGAATTTGACGATTTTCTTGTATATGTTTGGATATTTTTTTGTCAGTATCTTCTCCTCCCTTATCTCATCAGGGATTAGAATGTAGTACTCAAAGCCCTCTGTGATGAACCTCCTGCAGTTCTTAGATTTTATGAACTTTTTAATCAGTTTAAGCTCCTCCTCCGTAAATTCTGAAAGTTCATCCTCATTCACCAGAAAACCCCTGTCAAAACCTGAAACGATGCCAACACCTACTTTTGCCAGCTTATTCAAAGGCACTGAAGGGAATTCCATGTTTTTCGAAAGGGGCAGAGTGGACCATGCCTCATCAGCGCTCATATAATGCTCAATCACCGTATAGTCAAAGAGTTCTGTGGGAGTTTTCTCTTTTAGAACCTCCAGAACGCCCTTCTTAATCTCATGAGCTGTGGCATTTCCCCTGATTACTACAAGCTCAATCTTTTCCTTGCTGAGATCATACCTGCCCTTCCTAAACCGGAAGATAACTGTTTCGGGACTTTCACCTTTAAAAAGCCTCACCTCATCGAGGTCTATCACAATTTCAAGCTTCCCGTTCTTCAGAATCTTCTCCCTGACAATCCTCGCATAGGTGTTGTAGAAGAAGTGGTAGGGAACAATGTATATCAGCTCCCCTCCCGGTTTAAGCAGATCAATCGATTTCATGATGAATGCGTAGTATATATCCCCCTTTTTTGTTTTTATAATCCTATCAACTTTTGCAGCAATTTCTTCAGGCAGCTGATTGAAATGGGCATATGGAGGATTTCCGATTATTAAATCGAATCTAATCC
>JAMOPD010000176.1 GCA_027064745.1 Thermococcaceae archaeon | reverse complement strand
CCTCCTTCTGGACGACCTCCTCGGGCCTTATGATGTTGCCGAGGCTCTTGCTCATCTTGTCGCCCTTCTCGTCGAGAACGTAGCCGTGCATCGCCACGTGCCTGTAGGGGACGGTGTCGAAGGCTATAACCGAGGCAGCCTGCTGGGAGTAGAACCACTTTGTAACCTGGTCCTCACCCTCGACTATGAAGTCTGCCGGCCAGAGCTTCTTGAAGTTCTCCTCCGTTCTCGGGTAGTCGAGGGAGGCCCAGCTCGCTATTCCGCTGTCGAACCAGACGTCAACGACGTCCTTGACACGGCGCATCTCCTTGCCGTTGACCTTTATGATGAAGGCATCAACGTAGGGTCTGTGTAAATCCTCAGGACCGAGCTTCTCCTCTATGACCTTGAGCTTCTCGTTGTAGTCCTCTGGAAGCTCTATTCTCTCGCCGTTCACCTCTATCGCAACGCTGAGCTCGACGAGTTCTTTGAAGCTTCCGACGACGTGTATCTCGCCGTCCTCGCTCTGCCATATCGGGAGCGGTATTCCCCAGTATCTCTGCCTGCTTATGACCCAGTCACCACTATCCCTGACACCATTATCGAACCTTATCTGCACCCAGTCCGGGTACCAGGTCACCTTCTCGTCGTTCTCCTTGATTATGAGGTCCTTAACCTTGCTTACCTTGAGGAACCACTGGTCGGTGGCGCGGAATATGAGGGGGGTCTTACAGCGCCAGCAGTGCGGGTACTTGTGCTCTATCGTGCCCGCCTTCACAAGGTAGCCTTTCTCGCGAAGGTGTTCTATTATCCCCGGATCGGCGTCCTTGACGTAGGTTCCCTTCCAGTAGCCCTCGGTGTAGCGTCCCTCGTCGTCGACCGGGCTGTAGATTGGCAGGCCGTACTGTCTTCCTATCTCGAAGTCCTCCTCACCGTGACCTGGGGCGGTGTGGACAAGGCCGGTACCTTCTCCCAACGTCACGTGCTCGCCGAGGATTACGCGGTGTGCCCACTCGTACTTCTCACGGAACTCCTTCTGGGTTGGATACTCGTCCATGAGGACGTGGATGTATCTTACGCCTTCAAGCTCCTCGCCCTTGAACTCCTCAACTATCTCGCCTTTAACGCCGACTTCGCTTAGGACCCTCTCAACGAGGGCCTTCGCTATTATCCAGTACTCCTCACCTTCCTCTGTTTCGACCTTAACCTTGGCGTAGTCGTAGTCCGCGTGAACGGTGACGGCAAGGTTGGCCGGGAGAGTCCAAGGGGTAGTCGTCCAGATGAGAAGGTACTCGTTCTCCTTCCCCTCGACCGGGAACTTGACGTATATGCTCGGGTCCTCCCTTATCTTGTACTCACCGCGAACCTCGTGCTCGGCCAGAGCAGTCTCACAGCGCGGGCACCAGTGGAGGACGCGCTTGTCTTTCTCAAGCAGACCCTTCTCGTGGGCCCTCTTGAGCGTGAACCAGCCTGATTCGATGTACTCGTTCTTTATGGTCATGTAGGGGTTGTCCCAGTCCATCCAGACGCCGAGCATCTTGAACTGCTCCGTCATGACCTTGAGGTTGTTGAGAGCGAACTCCTTGCACTTCCTTATGAACTCATCAACGCCTATCTTGGTCTCTATGTCCTTCTTTATCTTGAGCCCGAGTGCCTGCTCGACCTTGACCTCTATCGGGAGGCCGTGCATGTCGAAGCCCGGCTGTCTGCGGACGTTGTAGCCCTGCATCGTCCTGAACCTTATCACCATGTCCTTGATTATCTTGTTCCAGGCCGTTCCGAGGTGTATTGCACCGCTCACATAGGGCGGCCCGTCGAGGAAGTAGTACTTCGGGCCCTTTGCCCTGTTTTCCTTCACCTTCTCGTAGGTGCTGTTCTCCTTCCAAAAGCGCTCGACCTTTTCCTCAAGCTTCCCTGGGTTATACTCCCTAAACTCCGGTTCCTTTATCATGTCAAAACCCTCCAGAAATGATCTTTAGGATAGAGTACCCTAGAACAGGGGGACTCAAGCCACGAAACGGGCGAAGCGAAGGATAAAACACTCCCCCCTCATAGGCATCGGGCAAAGTTGGAGAATTTTACTTATAAAGCTTTCCCATATGTTCAGATTAGAATGAACTGTAACCTTCCACAGTTATCCTAAACAGTAACAGATCAGCCAAAAGTTTATTAGGCGACATAGAGTATGAAAATCTAGAGATATACAATGGGATTTTCATGAGTCCAGAGAGAATAATTGCCAAGCTGCTTGCTTTAGGAGCAGATTTAAGCACCAGAAGTGCAGTTAGGGCTGCACTGTCACTTATCAGTGAAGATGAAGAGGAATTAACAGATCAGATTTATGTTGAGCTAAAAAACAAGGCATACAAGGACGATTTTGTCAAGATCCCACCAGAGAAGAGGGCGGTGTTTATACCCCAGTGCCTCAGGAATATAAGATCCTGTCCTGCAGAATTTGGCAAGTATGGTTTTGAATGTGTAAAATGCGGTCTTTGCGTGATAGGCGACATAATAGAGTATTGTGAAAAAATTGGATATAAACAGTTTTATATAGTCCCCGGAGGGAGTTTGGTCAAAAAGATTCTTAAGGAGATGGTTCCTAAGGGTGAAATTAAAGCTGCAATCGGCATAGCGTGCTGGTCGGAGCTTGCAGAAGCCGCAGAGAAGCTTTCAATGCTAAAAATACCTCTCCAAGCTGCTCCTCTATTAAGAGCAGGATGTATAAATACGCTAGTTGATATTGAGAGAGTAAAGGCAACTCTTGAGATTGGTACTGAAAGATACAATAAACCAATTACCTGCAAATCCATGGAAACCCGAAAAAATCCTTCAGTTTCCTGATCTTATCTCGTTCCATATCGCGGTTAATATCAAAGCTGCACCCACATAGCCTTTCATGCTAAGGACTTCCCCTATTGTTATGAACGCCGCGACATGGCCGAATATCGGCTCGGCAGAGTAAATTAGTGCCGCTTTGTGGGCCTTCGTGTTCCTCTGGTGCTTTACTTGAAGGGTAAATGCTATCACCGTGGCGAAAACCGAGGTGTAGAGTATCCCGGCCCACGGCAGCATGTCCGTGGGGAAAGTGAACGGCTCGGCTACGAGGGCGAAAACCAGCGAAAAGACGAAGTTCCATGTTATCTGCCAGAAGGCTAAGCTTAGATAGTCCTTCTCGCCAAAGCGCTGAACGAGGACTATCTGGAAGGCGAAGCCGAGGGCGCAGAGGACTGTGAGCAAATCACCATAGTTGAAGTTTAAACTGGCACCAGAGATTAGATAAAGGCCGGTTAAAGCTATTGCAAGCGAAACAACATCCTTAAGCTTGAGCCGGTTTCTCAGCAGGAAGTGGGCTATGAACGGCGTGAAGACGACGTAGAGCGAGGTGATAAAGGCCGAGTTCGAGGCAGTGGTATATTTGAGCCCTACTATCTGGAAGCCATGGCCAAAGAAGAGAGTTATGCCTAAAAGAAAGCCCCCCTTAAAGGTCTCCTTTCTGAGAACTTTCAAGCGGAAAAGAATTAGCATGAGGAGGGAAGCTATCCCAAAGCGATAAGCTAAGAAGAGAATCGGGGGAAGATAGTTCAGACTGACTTTCATAGCTGGGAGTGTGAAGCCCCATATAGCGGTGATGCCTAAAAGGATGAGTTCAGCCCGTTTCATGCAACCTTATCAGAGATCGGCATTTATAAGGCCTTCCCTTCGTATAAACCCACATCTGTACGTTTTCATGAGGATTATACAGATGTACTGATACTAAATCCTGACGGACTCGGCTTCAAGCTTGATTCTAGCGAAGGGAACATACCACGCGGCAAAGAGAATCTCCAAGATGAAGGGCGTTGATGCAATGTGCTACGTTGTTCACGGGATAAGGAGCGACCTCAACTACACGAGAGGATAAGCTACGCTGTCTCGGTTCAGCGCTAGAAGCTACGAGGGCGAACTCGTCAATGCCTTCTGCATGTTCACAACGAAGAGAGCATTACAGTTGGAGAGTTGCTGAAAACTTGGCATAAGTGCAGAGGAGTCCCGCATACTCATAAATGAGAGAAAAGTTACTGGGAATCATCTCTAAAAACGGCGATAGCGTGAAAATCCTGCTTATAATCCATGGGGATAATTACTCTCCAGGGGTATGCACACATCCCATATTCATAGTAAGATATCTCTCAACTTCCCCGCTTTCAATATTTTTCAGTTTCATTCTAAATCTCACGAATTTCATCCTCGCTGGGCTCTGTTTTATCCCGGTTATTTTATGATCTTTCCTGTCAAAGATTATTATCATGTCTCCTCTAATAATAAGAGGAAGCGAATTTATCCTAAATCCGTAAAGACATATGCCATTTTTGCACTCAATCACCATAAAAGCTTAAATACTTTCGTTCTTAAATTTTAGGGAGAGGTAACCTATGTGTTATCTGCGGAGGGAAAATGTATGTATAGTGCACTATCCTCTACCTCCCGGATTTCTACTGGCATAAAAGGCCTTGATGAGCTCATAGAGGGAGGACTTATTCCTGGTAGAGTATATCTCGTAACTGGACCTCCTGGAAGTGGTAAAACTACCTTTGCCCTCCAATTCTTACTTGATGGCGCAAGAAGAGGAGAAAAATGTTTGTATGTTTCCTTAGTCCAAAAACCGGAAGATATAATCCATGACATGGCTAGATATGATCCCTCAATATTAGCCTATGTAAAAAAATGGAGAATTATGCTATACGATTTAGGGCCGATTCTCTGGAGAGAGAGCACCAAAGTTCCAACATGGAGAAGTGTTCTCTCAAGGATAAAAGAACTTGCAGAGGATGAGAAGATACATAGATTGGCAATTGACCCATTAACTGCAATTGACTTTCCAACAGAAAATACTGCCGAAAAAAGAACTGAACTAGCCAGGTTCATTAGAGGAATAGAAAATCTGGGAATAACGGCGCTCCTTGTGGATGAGATGACAGAGATGGATAGATATACAGAAGAACATTATTTGGTAAGTGGTGTTATAATGTTGCATTACTTTATGTATAACAACAGGATGATTAGAGCAATTCAGATTCTAAAGATGAGGGGAACAAAACACGACCCTAATCTTAAGAAACTAGAATTTTCGGATAATGGGCTTGTGGTTTTCAATAAATACCCTTTTGAAGAAGAGGGATGAGTATGAGAAATGCAGAAGAAAAAAAAGAAATTTTAAAAAAAGCGTATAATTTGGGATACTTTGTTGGATTCTATGGACATAGTGAGTGGCTCTCATGGATAGTAAAAGAAAAAGAGGAAATATACTCACAGGCAAAATTCATGGGCATATATAAAGTAGTCAAAAGAGCTTATGCTATAGGCAAAGAGAGAGGTATAAGAAAACGAGAAGAACTAATAATGAAGGGCTTATCAGTTAATACCATTAAAGTAGAAGAACTGGAGCTAAGGCAACTTCCATTATTCTTAGAGGAAGAGGGGATAAGTGAGGTTCAAGAAGAGAGATATTTAAATTTTCTTCAGCCTATTAAAATTACAAATCCTCATAGACTCCTGAGAGAAAATGAAATGTTAAAAAAACCGAAATTCTTCAATCTTCCGAAGTTCCTCAGAGGTTGAGGATGAAATCCAGAATAAAGCCTAAGAACTAAGAACCAAAAGCCAAAATTCTTTAATCCGGGGGTAGGTGATGACATGTTTCAGAAGTTCGCGTATCATTTCCATGCATATCAGCCAGGCGATATTGTTTATATCAAGGATTCCAAAGGCAACAAACCCATAGAATATGAGGAGAGAGAAAGTCCTGTTTCAATCAAAATCCGTGAGGAAGAAGTTAAAGGAGAAAACTGGACGAGAGCAATGCTCTACAGCTACGAGCATATAGCCGATACACTCTCACAGATGAAAGGTGTAAGTGTTGATATAGAACCATTCACATTCTTAATGCTCCTTCGATATCACAGGAAAGCCTTTGAAGATGCCGTTGAGCTTTTGAAAAGATTTGATGCAGTTCCAACAGCTCCTTTTCATCCCATAGTTCCCCACCTCGACGAGTTCGAGCAGAGAATCCTTGCGAGGGTTTCCTTCGATTTTTATGCCCCACTAATTAAGAATCGAGCCATGATCGGCTATTGGCTTCCAGAGGCTGTAATAACAAAGAAAAGCGCTGAAATTGTTGAAAGCTCCACAAATAAAGAGCTTGTATTTCTTCTCGACGAAAGGCAGCTCCTCTACGACTTTCCTCAAGCAAAATATTCCTGCAACCGCTATTCCAAATCTTTTGTCTTCGGCCGTGAGTGGTTGCTCAGCGACGCCTTTGCCTTCAACACTCTCGATGTTCAAGGGTTAATTCAGGCGACCCTTAGAATGGCAGACCTAGAAAAAGAGAGGTCAGGAATTCCATATCTCATTTTCATGGCCAGTGACCTTGAGAGCCTCCTTGGAAATCCGGCACAGCTCGACCGTTTTATCCGCTGGATGGAAGGACTTGAGCAGAATGGAGTTGAAAGGGTATCCGCTCCAGAATTTATCAGGAAGAAGCTTTCCGGTGAATATAGGAGACTGGAGGGGGAGTGTGTATTCGAAATAGGTGTTAAAGATTACTCCAGTTGGAGCGACTACTTTGATCTAAGCATTGACGGAAAAACGAGTGACATGAGATGGCTCGGCCTCAGGCGTGAGGATGGTAGAATAATTCATCGCTGGTATAAGGACAGGAAAATTTCACAGCTCTGGAAGCTGGCATTTACAAAGCTCTTTCAAGAACTCAACAGAGCAGTGAGATTTGGAGTTATCGAAGGGCTGAGAAAACTTAACAGCGATCCAGAAGAATTTCTCCTGAGGTATGCAAGGATTTTCTTCAAAGATTACTACGATTACTTCGGTATGGAAACCTCAAATATCTATGTTCTCGAACCAGCAAACGGTGATAAATCCGCTTTAAGACTTGGAAGGGCTTACTATCTAATGCTTTTAGCAAACCACTCCTGTCCAAGGTTCTGGGAAAACCTCGATACCCGTGTAACGTTCGGAAATGTTTCTGTAATGGCCAAAGCTTTAATCGAGCTGATAAAATACTTCAACGAAAGTGAGCTCAGGAGTATTTTTATCGAAGCTTATCTCAGACTCCTCAACTTTGAAAAGCTCTATCATCTCTGGAATCTTGGAGAGTTAAAAGGCATGGAGGGCTGGGAGACAACTGAGAAGGCTTGGAATGAAGCCCTAAAACCTGAGGTGCCAACCAGTGAATATAACGTTGTTACAAGGGGTTCCCTGTACGTCGGAAAAAGGGATCTAAAAGATGATCTGAGATACATCATAGAGCAGTATAATCTTGACTGGGCCGTTGCAGATACTGGGCATATACCAGGTGAAATGCATGGCCACTGGGAGAACACTGAATGGTGCGAACATAGGTAGAAAGCCACTAGTTTTTCAGATTCCACTTTTCCCTGCTCAAGAAAAGATAAGCTTCATTCCCAAGCCATGAGGGAACGAAATTCACGAGAATTTCCGCCTCTTTTACCTCATCTCTAATATTCTTACCAATAGAAACCTGATTCTTTTCCAGTAGCTCGATGATAACATGCACTATGTTTTCCTTCACTCTCTTTTCCGCGTAGAGCCTCTTTCCGATAAGCCACACCCGCTCATTCTTTTCATAAAAGTCTTGAGCTCTCTGGGTGTATAATTCAGGCCCCGGCTTTATGGTAACCTTTTCCCGCTCCCTACGATCAACCTCCAGCATTATAAATGCCTTCCCTCCAGTATATCCAACATTCCAGCCAAGAACCTTAAATCCTTCTCTTGAGAGAGCTTTTTCAAAACCTCTTGCACTTCTCTCCAGCTGAGGAATGAGAACATCATCGACAACTTCAGGCTTTTGAAATATTAGCGTAATGAGATGAGTTCCTTTTCTCTTCAGCTCCACAAAATAGCTCCCGGTTTTTTTCTCCACTGGAAAAAAGAATTCCTCTGATGGCTTCTCCAGAAACTGACGTGCTTTAAAGTAAAAAACTCCATAGCGCTCCCAGCTCAGGTTTGCTGCCACATTCCTCCTCGGGTCAACAGGATCAATGACTATCAACGGCCTGTCAGCCTCACGTTTGATGGTTCTCATCGTAATCTCATGTGCGCGCCTGAGCCAATTTGCAGGGTCTATTATCTTCTGCCTTAGCATGAAGTGCGCATTTTCCAGAACATCTAAGAAGGAACCGTATTTGATGATGAGAATCTCGGCCAAATAACCAGAGAAGCCTCTCACGTAGATTTCACTCCCGTAGGCATTTATGCCTTTGAGAAACCTCTTAAGAAGCCTGACCTCATCATTTCTTCCTTTCAAGTTTTCTAAAACCCAGCGATTGTGGAGTATCGACCTGTCTACAGCTGTCCTTACTTGCTCCCAGCTCTCCACGTTGTAGCATGGAACTATGTCGACCTTTACGCTCTTGTATCTTGCCCGCACGTAGGGATGCTCCGCATAGGCTATCTCGTACGAGTCGAGTTTGCCCGCTATAACCTTTCCGAGTTCCAAACCTCTCTCCTGAAGCTCCTTCAATGGAGTTTTAAGGGGAAAAGCGAGGAACAGGTCAACATCGTGATCTCCAGCTAAGTAGGTATCCTTGGCGAGCGAACCGACAAAGTAGGGCTTTACGTCAAGGCCAAGGGTTTTAATAGTTTCTTTAGCAATATCTCTAAGTTCTCTCATCAGGTCTTCGATAAATGTTCTCTCTTCATCAGTTGGAGTTATTTTCTGTAAAACTCTCTCAATAACCTCTCGGGTTTGCATAACTTCACCTTATTGATAGTGTGCTAGTAGGGGATATATAAATGTAAATGATACTTCTATTATCAACTTCCCAACTCAAACCTAGCCAATGTCTCGTAAATCGGTCCCTTTGGGGTTAGCGTGCTCTTTTTAAGCTCCATCGCATCAACCTCAAACTCACCGAAGTCCTCATTGGCGAGGTTCTTCAGCATCATCGCCAGCTCCAGTTTATCTCTAACAAATTTTACCCGGCCTATTGTTATGTGAGCGACAAAGTTATGTTCCTTCTTGAAGCCCAGGCGGCGCATCTCCCGTTCAACATCTTTTGCTATTGCCTTTATTCCTTCGTCGTTTTCTATTCCGACCCATATCACCCTTATGTAGTTGGGGTTCGGAAAGACCCCTATTCCTTTTGCTCTAACCTTATGCTTTTTATGTTTCCTTGCAATATTACTCAAAATTCCACCTATTTCCCTTGCTTGGTCCTCCGTAATCTCTCCAAGGAATTTAATGGTTATGTGAAGGTTCTCAGGTTCAACAAACTTTATCTTTGCCGCTTTTGTTTTTGCTATCCTATCCTGAACATCCACAATTTTTTCTCTCACGGCATCGTTTATCTCAATGGCTATAAACGCCCTCATAATACCACCCTATTCCCTCACCACAACCGGGAACTCCTCCCAAGGGAAAACTATCCACTTATCTGTCCTGAAGACATAGAAGTCTGGCATGACTTTTGTCCAAGGCTTTACTGCAAGACAGGCTATTTTTATCTCAGATGCCCCCAGCTTTTTCACCTCCTCAATAACAACTTCAAGGGTTTTTCCGGTATCACTAACATCGTCAACGATTACAACCCTCTTTCCCTTAAGAGAGCCGTGGAGCGGGATCATAATCTTCGGCTTTTCCATTCTTTCATCAACGTCTTTGTAAAACTTGACGTCTATGACCTTAAGCTCGATATCCCCGAGAATATGACTGAGCCTCACAGCCGGAATCAAGCCCCCCCGAGCTATACCCACTATAATATCCGGATTATAGCTCCTCAACGCATCAGCGAGTGCAAACATGGCCCGATCAGTCTGCCACCATGTAAGATAAACTTTATCCATCTTCCCACCCCCTTTGTATGCTTTTAGGTTAAAAAGAAGAGCTTAAAAACTCAACGTTTTCAAATTTTTGTCAAAATTTAGAAAGAATCAACTTATGACACACTTGCTCCATCCACACCTCGGACAAGTAGCACAGCCACTCTCCATCCTGAGCTCGACGAGAATGCCGTCTTTCTCATAGCAGACCGGACAGTAGGCAACTCCGAGGATCTCCTTGAGTTTTTCCTCGGGGATATTGGGTTTCTCAACTTGATGAGGATGTTCGTGTCTCGGTTTTGCAACCACCGGTTGAGTTATGGAAAAAGTTGGACTACTGCCTACATGTTCTTTACCGTTTGTACCGTTTAGAATGGCTTTAACATTAATAAACTTAGAAAGCCAGGGCTCGGCTTCAACTACTGCCTTCAGCTTCTCAATTGCATATTCACTTGGTTTTGCCTTGACGCGCTTCCTCTTCTCTCCCTCGACGCTGTAGACCTGAACGCTCAATGACCCATCTCTGTAAACCGTAACCCCTTTACAGCCAAGCTTGTAGGCGAGCAGATAGGCGGCCTTAACATCCTCAACTGTCGCATCGTTCGGCATGTTTATCGTCTTGCTCGCTGAATCAGTAAGCCAGAGCTGGATATTTGCCTGAGCAAGCAGATGATCGAGCCAGTGAATATCCATCGAGGTGACGAAAACACGCTGCATGTCCTCCGGAATCTCCTCAAGGCCTTGAACCGAGCCGTAGTTATCACTTATCTTCCTGAGTATCTCATCGCTCCAGAGCCCGCGCTTCTTCAGCTCCGCCTCGAAGACCGGGTCGACATAGAAGAACTCTCCAACGGTGACGCTCTTCTTGTAGACGAGGGCGAATATTGGCTCGATTCCGCTTGAAGTGTCTGCTATCATTGAAACGCTTCCCGTGGGTGGGCAGGTGGTCACCATTCCGTTTCTAACTCCGTATTTCTTGATTTCCTCCACCAGCTCGTCCCAGGGCAGGTTCCATATCTCACGGTGGTAGAAGCCCTCAACCGGCAGTTCGCCATCCTTGTATTTACTCTTCTCGTAGAGTGGGAAGGTTCCGCGCTTCTTAGCTGCTTTAACGCTGTATTTGTAGGCGTAAAACGTGAGATACTCGGTGGCCTTTCTCATGAAGTCATAGCCCTCTCTGCTGTTGTAGGGAATGCCGAGCTTGAAGAGCGCATCTGCCAGTCCCATCATACCAACGCCTATTCTTCTGGTGAGCTTTGTATTGCGGTCTATCTCCGGCAACGGGAAGCGGTTGACGTCGATGGCATTGTCAAGGTACTTGGTGACCTTCTGTATAACCTCAGCATACTTGTCCCAGTCGAAGTATGCTCTGCTATCGTCGTATTTCACAAACTTTGCTAGGTTTATGCTCGCTAAATTGCACGATTCGTAGTCGTAGAGGGGCTCCTCGCCGCAGTTGTGGCTCATGAAGCCGTTGCTTATGTAGCTATGCTTTTCTGGGACTGTGAAGTCGTAAACGAGCTCTTCTCCAAGCACTTCAACGCTCTCAACGGTAACGATAGGTTCGTCCCTCTTGGTTTTCTTGAGGCTGAGCCTCTCCATCTTGTAGCCCTCAAAGCCAATTTTCTCCGCGAAGAGCTTCCTGCTGTAGTTTGCTATGACTAGCTCGTGGTAGTCATCGCCTTTGTATATCTTCTCCTCGCCGTCCTTGGTGGTGTACTTGAACTCACTCGGGTACGGCCTTTCGTAGAGCTTGGACAGTATTCCGAAGAGCAACAGGAGATCTTGAACTTCCCTGAGTAGCTCGCGGTCCTTAGAAGTTAGCCTTATTGCCTTGTCGTTATCAACGTAGCCATCGGCACTGAAGAGGCCACGGAGGAAAGCCGCTATCTCCCTCGGCTTTAGCCTGAAGACGATTTCGGGAACGCGCTTGTCGTTGGTTTTAACGATGCTCTCAATCCACTCGTAGGCTTTTCCTCTGACGCCAAGCTTAATCTGGTTGCCGTAGCGGTGGGGCTCGGCTTTGATTCCGAAGTGTTTGGCGAGTGTTTCCCTGACTTTCCAGGCTATTTCCTCTTCCTT
>JAMOPD010000175.1 GCA_027064745.1 Thermococcaceae archaeon | reverse complement strand
ATAGCTCTCTTCAAATCCTAATGATTAGGCATAGTTTCACTCAATTTTGGGTAGAAAAATATATAAGGCCTTTCATGTGCAATAGTGTATGAAAAGCTTCCCGGAGGTGGTTTGGATGAGGAGGAAGGCGCAGGGTGCAATCGAATACCTGTTTATGGTTGCGGCAGCGCTTATAATTGTGGCACTTGTCCTGAAGTACCTTAGAACTTCTGCCAAGGCAACCGGTCAGATGATAAGCAAGGCCCAGAAGACTCTTAACAGTAAACTCAGCTCGGAACTTGATAGTGCACTTAATGCATAACCTAGTTTTGTTTTATTTTTATAATTTAGATTAGGATGATTTTCTTTACTAGGATAATTCCTTTGAATTTTATCACATAAGGATTTCTTTTCTCTACAGGTATTTCGATTATAATTTTTTTAGTCTTGTTTCCTGTTATCTTTCCTACAAAGATTTCATTCACAAAGATTTCCCCCTCTCCCCATCCAGTTATTATTTCTACTCTTCTAAAGTCTCTCTCTGGAATAAAAAATACGTAAGCATTCTTGTTTTTGAGATACACATTTGAAAAAACACCATCGAATGTTTTCATTATTATTCCTTCTACAACAGTTGGATGCCGGAGTAAGAAGCCGTAGATAAAATATTTCCAGTCCTCGAAGTTTCCTCCGTCTATAAGGTTCTTGTTGAGTGAGTAGTATCCCTTCATACACCTGAGAGCCACTGGATTTGACTCGTTCCATGATTTTGAGAGGTTAAAAACCCATATTCCCCCTCTGAACAGTATTAATGCTCTCTTCTCAATAAAATCGAGGGGATTAAGTGCGGAATGTTGAATATCACCAAAACCCCTTGAGTCTATGTAGACGACACCCTCATCCGGCACTTCTCTAGTTATCACGACATTCTTTCCTGTCATCAGAGGTATCCACCATCCGGAGTCTTTGAACGTTGAAACATATACATTACTAACGTTCATTTGCCTAAGCTCGGAGAAGATTTGGAGAGCTGTACTGTCCACAGTTAAGCAAAACTCCGTAGAGTAATTTATCACGTTCACGTAGAACAAAGGAACGAGGAGAATAACTGCAAGGGAGACTCCTATAATTTCCTTTTTATTACCAATCTTCAACACTTCCACTAACCCTCTGCCTACGAGGATAGGGAGAAACGGGGTTATAAGGACGTAGATGCGCTCGGAGCTCCAGATGTTTGAGTAGAAGGGTATACCAATATGGAGCCAGATTTTATTTGCTATCAGGAAGAAGGCGTATAGAACCGTCAGCAGAACGGCCCACGCTTTGAGATTCTTCCCCCTAATGGAATAATAAACGCCCCCCATGAAGAACGGGAGGAGTATTACCTGACCATTCGTTACGAAAGTCTCTTTGAGTATATAAGTAAGCCACTCAGGGTTGTCCTTGAACGCAAAGGCGGGGTTTCCAAAAATTGGTTTTGCGTGGGCCGCAACGTTAACGCGGATTGGATACTCCAATGTGGAATACAGAAGGAAGCTTCCCACGCTTTGAACCACTAAAAGCTTCCACGCTCTTTTCCAGTTAGTTTTTGAGAAGGTTAGGAGCAAGACCAAAATACCTGCGTACGCTTCGAACATTAAGTATGGATACGGATGCGTTATGAGGAGTGTAAAACTGGCCAGTGTTGTGAGCATGTAGGCGTTGGGGATGTCCATTTCATGGGCGAGAATGAATATAGTAAGGGCGGCAAGGAAGAGATAGTAGGCGTAGAACATAGGGAGGAGAGAGTAGTTCAGGTAGTAGTAATATATTGACGTGAGCGGCATTGCTATTGCGGCCAAGGAGGCCGTCTTTTCGTCTTTAAAGATTACCTTAGTGGCCGCGTACGTTCCGAGCGGAAGCAGAAACCAAGTGAAGAACTTGATTACCATCATCGCAAAGGGAACTTCCACGTTGCTCGCGAGGGAAACCCATGCCACGAGGGAGTGATAACCGGCCGGATACCGTATGATGCCCTTGACTATGGGTTCATTGGATATAAAAATCGTCCCCTCTCTGAGGATTTCCCAAGATTTATAAGCGTGAAAGAGTGCGTCACTTCCAACAGCCCCCGGATAGGAGGGAATCCTTAAAAATGGGATCTTTAAACCCGCCGAGAGCAGGATGGACACTGCTAAGAGTGTTCTCTCCACCAAGGGAATTTTCCTCCAGAGCAGGATTAAAGGTTTTTTCTCCTCCCCACTTGCCCAGAGAAGGAGTATCATCCCATAGACTATGGGAATCGAGAGTTTTAAGCTCAGATGCGCCCAGCTAAGGGCGTGCATCGTTATTATGATCACAGCTGAACCAAACGCTGGAGAGAGTGCCAGCCTTAATCCAGGATCCTCGATTCTGAAGAGCATTAATCCCAGATACCATACCACAAAAAACGAAAAGTATGGGTTTATCAACCCCAAGAGTAGAATTATGGCAAGCTCTAATTCTCCCCAGCCGATATTGTGAGCTCTTCGCATTCGAGGGTCACCTCCGTGGTGGACACGTTGGCAACTTCTCCGTCCGACTTAACCTTGAAATCAACATCCGGCAGGTAAACCGTG
>JAMOPD010000174.1 GCA_027064745.1 Thermococcaceae archaeon | reverse complement strand
ACTGCCTCTATCACTTAGACCACCCGGATTACGTACGTTCTCCCTTTTCTCTCACGTCGAACTATCCCCATGTTTTCGAGCTTCTTTATTGTCCTGCAGGCATTGGCCCTGCCAAACAGCCGGCTCAGTTCGCTTTGTGTTACTTCATCATTTTCGAGGATGAAGTCCAATATCTGCCCCTCCAGTTCGCCAAGTTCATGCTTGTGCAGGCTGTTTATCTCAAGCTCCACTCTGAGGAGCAGTACAAGTTTTCCGTTTTCACACTCCTCCTTGATGACCTGCACCCTCATTGAACCCACCTCACATGTGGCCCAGCGTTCCCAGCTGCCTCGCCTTGTTAAAGCCCCACTTGAACGTGAGGTACCCCACGAGGAGCATTACTCCAGTGATGAAGAGCATGTTCATCAGACTGGGGAGGATTTGGGATAACGAGTAGCCGCCGCCCATTGTGAGCCTGCCCATTTGAAGGATGTAGGTTTCGGGATGTATTTTTGAGAGGGGTTGGAGCCAGGAAGGGAGTTTATCGGGCGGGAAGTAGAGCCCGCTGACGAGTTGGGCAGTTATGTTAAAGAACCAGTTCAGCGGATCTTGAGTGGCCTTGGTCGCTATTCTGAACCCCGCTGAGAACAGGTCGAGTGCGAAAATTAACAGGATGCCACTTAGGATAACGACCAGAACACCGAGGTTGAGGTGGAGTCTCAAGCCGAAAAACAGGATGTATGCTAGGGTTATGAGGGATGTTAGCCCTAAGTTCCAGAGGATTTTCCAAGCGTTGATTCCAATGAAAATGGATGTTAAAGATGCAGGAGAGTTGTAAAGAACCGGGAATATTCTCCCAAGGACAAAGGATGAGATGCTTCCCCTCGGCAGGAAGACGAGGTTGTGGATTATTGAGCCTATGAGGAGGTAGTCAAGGTAGTTTGGAGTGCCGTACTGGGAGATGTTGGCGTTGATTGTTATCAGCCTGGCGAAGATTCCAATGAAGATTATGTTCAGGCCCAGGCCTATGAACTGTAAAAGCAGGTCAAAGCGCCTTGAGAAGAATGCCTCCTTCTGGATGAAGACGAAGGCTTTGACAGTTCTAACGCCCCGCATTGCAGTCATTTGACCACCTGGAGCCAATTAGTGGAATTACTTATAAATGTTGCTTTTTTTTTTGTTCATGAATTGTTTCACTTTATTTATAAATGAATTTCAGTATTTATAAATCAGTTGCAGTAAAACTTATGGATTGTTTCAGCGAAGAATTAAACGCAAAAACCTGATGGAGGTGAGGAAAATGGAAGTTGGCATTACGGAAGCATTCAAGGCTGGTGAATTTGAACTATTGAAGTTGCCAGGTGATATCATTATAGAGCGTGGTAGGTGTGGCAAGAGACCATGTGGACACCACATATTCTTTTTTGAGGATCAAGGTGATGAGGAAGATAGGTGATGTGCATGGTGAATTTTTCTTTATTCTATCCATATTTTCCGGAGTATGTCGTAGTGTCTGAGGCTTACTTATTAAACAAGAAAACTGGAGAGCGAGTGCTTTTGCAGAATAAACAAACTCAAAAACTAATTTTATCAATTGATGGGACAATTAGTGTTAAAGAACTTCAAGAAATCTTTGGAGAGAATGCGATAAAAGTTTTAAGATTTCTATATAACAGTGGATATCTTCACTTTTCTAGAAAGCCTCACCAGTATCCAAATAAAATGATCTCTTACCATCTTCACACGGTGGATATTGAAATAACAAAAAAGTGTAATTTGAAATGTTTATACTGTTTCAATAATTCAGGAAGCTCTAACTATCAAGAAATGAACTTTAAGGACTGGATAAGAGCACTTCGTTTGTTGAAATCCCACAACGTAACTGTCGTGTCTTTTACGGGGGGTGACCCCTTCGTTAAAGAAGGATTCGATAAAATATTGAAATACGCAGTGAAACATTTTCAGGTACATATCTCGACAAATGGTATATTACTTGAACATTATCTTTCGAATCCTGAAAGATACTCTGAACTTATAGAAGCACTAAAGAAAGTATGGTTTCTGTCAATATCGATGGATTCAATGAATCCCTCTATAAATGATGCATTTAGAGGTCATGGTACTCATTCAAAAATTCTTAGAGCTATAATACTAGCCAGAGCTTTAGGTATCCCAGTCGAAATCGGCATCGTTGACCATATTCTTAACCACGGAGAAAAGGACATTGTAAAATTTGCAGAAAAAATTGGAGCGACAATTAGTTATACTGGTTTAGAAATCAGAGGCCGTGCTCCCAAGTACAATCTTGATTTTTTAGTCCCAGAAGAGTACAGACGTTCCAGATCCAAAATTTATGATGAATCAACTCTTGAGATAACATGCCCTGTTCTATATGGGGAAATGGCGATTCAGCCAGATGGATATTTTAAACCCTGTTTAACTCCACCAGAACTCTTTGAAAATATCTCTCCGATATTCACAAAGGGATTCCATGTATTCGACTTAGAACATAAGAACCCAAGCGAAATACCTTTTTTAAAACTCATTAAGGAAGCAAAATATGTGAACTGTCCAAATCCTAAGTGTCCCCACTTACATGAGGCATGC
>JAMOPD010000173.1 GCA_027064745.1 Thermococcaceae archaeon | reverse complement strand
GTGGATGCTGGCTAATGATTAGTTGAAACCTCTACTTCTCAAGCTGTTATAAAACCTTACACCTTAAACCTTTTGGAAAAATTAAACATTAGATACACTGTTAGAATCGTATTAGGTTTTGACAAAGTATTAGAAATGCATAGTAGCACTCCAAAAGAGCTTGAAAATTTACTCGGATATATGATACGACCACATCTCGGAGATGAAAAGAGAACCACAATATACTTTATAAATACAGATATCGTTACTGACAGAACGTTAAAAGAACTCAGAGAACATATTAGTAGGGTTCTCCAAGCTAAATTTTCGGAGAACAAGATATTCTTAAAGGTAATAAAGTCCATAGATATCAGAGATTTTAGAAAGGAGATTCGGATTAACATCCCAGAGAGTGTATGAGAGAAATACGAAAATTAAAATTAAAATCAAAAACTAATCCTCAAGCCATATCTCCAGTCTTTGCTTTCCCTTCCCGATACTTGAACGTTTCAATTTCCTTACATGGCCTATTTCCTTTATGTCTTTAACATGAGTGCCGCCGCATGGAATTATCTCAAAATCCCTTATCTGTGTATAGCGCGTTTCACCTTCCCACCATATTTTCATTTCGCCACCCTCATCCACGTATTTGTTGAAAAGTTCTATCATCTTCTCTTTAAACTTGTTGAGATTCTCTGGATAAACAATGTCATATCTACCTTTTTCAACACTCATGCCACTGCCATAAAGCTCCCATGTTCCTTTTCCGAGAACATCATTAAGAACATGCTCCATTAAATGCATAGCTGAGTGTATCCTCATGATCTTATACCTGTAATCCCAATCTATTTTTAACTTAACAGTATCCCCTGTTTTAAACTTCTCGGGTTCTGCAACCACATGCCAGACGTTTCCCTCCTCGTCTTTGTAGACATCAAGGACTTCAACGCCATTTATCCAGCCCTTGTCATGAGGCTGACCACCCCCGGTGGGATAGAAAATCGTCTGATCTAAAAGAAGTTCATTGTTTTTTATATCTAAAACTATTGCATCTGCCTCTTTAAGGTATGCATTTTCATAATATAGCTTCCGGGTCATGTTATCCACCAAAGAATTGTTTGAAGTTGAAGTTTAAATGAATATCGAAAAGAGGCTCAGCGCCTCTTGAGAATTAAAAGAACAGCACCTATTAAAACCACAGCACCTATTATTCCAGCTATCTCCTTCGTGCCAAACGCAGACTTCCTTTTTTCAGGTAAAGTATATGCAATGTGTGCTTCGCTAACATTTCCAAGGAGCTTTTGAACATCTTCTCTGAGTGCTCCATAACGTATGTATATGTTCGAGATAACAGTTATGTTATTATCTTTGACTGTGGTCTTAAGGATAAACTTGTTTCCGTTCACATTCCTGTTTATCTCCTCTGGAAGTTTGACAATTTTAGCACCCTTTGGAAGCAGGAACTGTATCTTCAACGTTTGATTGGATTCCTCTTTCGCTCTGTAAGAAATTCCATTGAGAACACCAAGGGTCGGGGCAAATGAATACTCATAAGTTCCATTGACGATTTTTGTGAAGTTTTGAACAAGATAGCGTGTCTCCAGAATCAGGGGACCTTTATCATTGAGGCCATATATTTGGGCGCTCGCATTCTTTATAACAACCCCTTGCGAGGAGAGATACTTAACATTATTCTGAAGAATCATGTTAGTTGCATTCTTGACCCCAAGCATCTTGATGTATGCCTTGAAGTAATCAACATCCTGCTCAGGCTTGATGAAAATCTGTCTGATAACCAGCTCTGTATTCAGCTTATCAAGAACCTTTGCAATTATTTCCTGTGTTACGATGGAGGTTTTATACTCCTCCTTACCTGGATTCGGAGTTGTATATCTCACATAAAATGTATCATATTTGCCAAATAGAGCCTTATAGCCTTCAGGCCCCAGATATGCCTCCAGAATTATGTCAGAAGAGACAATAACTGTATTCCCTTCAACTTTTGATCTCACATAGAACTTACTATGATTGAATTCCATTGTATAGGGTTTTGGATATTCAAGGAGCTTTACATCTTTAGGCAGGTGTATCACAAAGATGTTTCTGATCTCACTGCCATAAGGCAGGCCTGAATCAGGAACGGGAGATGTAGCAAGACCTCTCGTTGGATCTAGGATCAATTCCCAGTATTTGTTGTAGGAATAATATTTTGCAAAGGATTTTGCATATGCAGTGAAGACAAGAGTAACGTTATGAGTTCCGTTGTAAACCCCAAGGAGATGGAGGGTCTGGTTGGTTGTCTCCAGACCGGAGTTCTTCAGCTGAATGATGTAATTATTTAGAAGCTGTGCCTCATATTTTTTAATAGCCTGTTCGTTCGTCATGTTTGTCTGATTGAGTATCTGGGATACAAACTCATCTACCTTACTCTGAGGACCGAGCAGTGAGTTTTTCATTATTATTTTAGCATCCCCATTATCTGAAAGGAATACCTCCATATAGAACTCCTCTTTATATAGTTCAGAGTTCTTAGAGTCCGTTGCATAAACTGAGCCCACGAGAAGAGTGCCCAGCATCAAAAAAGCCAGAGTTAGCGCCATCAGCTTTCTCATGTCCCATTACCTCCATTATCAGTTTCCTAAGAAATAGCATCATGTTAGGGTATTTAACCTTATCCCAAAATTTAAAAAAATGAAAAGAGAAGAGTCACTCCCACTTGCTGAGGTCGATTTCTCCTTCTGTCTTTGCAACAATTGTTGTTCCTGCAAGGTCTCCAGTAACGTTCACCATAGTCCTTCCCATGTCAAGGATAGCGTCAATACCAAGGATCATGGCATAGGCTGCAGCAACGCTTGGATCAGTTAATGGAAGACCAACACTTTGGAGGACCATGGCAAGCATTATGGCACCTGCTCCAGGCACACCTGCTGTTCCAATGGAAGCCAGAACTGCTGTAAGAACCACAGTAAGTTGCTGGCTAACCGTCAGGTGCTGGCCTATTGCGAGGGCTATAAAGAAGGTACAGACACCCTGATAGAGAGCTGTTCCATCCATGTTTATTGTTGCACCGAGTGGAAGGGTGAAGGAGTAAATACCTTTGTCAATTCCCATTTCCTCCCTGGCAACACGCATCGTGACTGGCAGGGTTCCACTAGAGCTTCTCGTAACGAAAGCAGTTAGCATAGCGTCTTTTGCTTTCTTAATGAACTTGATTGGATCCATGCCGAATATCTTGAGCAGAGAGAAGTAGACGATGACTATCTGAAGGAAGAGACCTATGTAGACTGCCACTGTAACCTTTGCGAGCTGACCAACAACTTTAACACCCTGTTCAGCCATGACGTATGAGATCAGGGCAAAAACACCTATTGGAGCATACTGCATGACACCAACAACAATCTTGTACATCGCCTCAGCAAGTCCGTTTATGGCGTTGAAGAGTGTATTCGCACTGTTTCTGATGAGCTCATCCTTGCTATCCATAAGGTATGTCAGGGCAATTCCGAGGATTATGGCGAAGAATATTGTTGGAAGAACCTGCCCGTTTGCCAGCGCGCCGAATGGATTCTTGGGAATTATGTTCAGTAATGTTTGAACCATTGAAGGAGCACTTTTGGCTGAGAATTTAGCCCCTGTAGCTAGATGCAATCCAAGACCTGGTTTGAATATCCTTGCCATTATGATACCAAGCGCCACTGCAAAAGCAGAGGTTGTCAGATAATAGACCACTATCTTGACACCGACTTTTCCCAGCCTTGCTGGACTTATACTTGCCGCACCGACTACTAGAGATGCAAATACTATTGGCATCACTAACATCTTCAGCAGTCTAACGAAAAGGTCACCAAAGGGCTTAATATATGTCTTAACAGCGCCTGCATACCCGTAATGTCCTGCTATAAGACCGAAGACAGCACCTAAAATCAAACCCAAAAGAATTTTCTGAAGGATTGGGTAGTCCAAATACGACCTGAGTAACCCCTTCTGAGCCATATTTTCACCCCTTTGTTCATCGGTTCAAATAAAGACAGCAATTTACAGTAATGTTCATTGGAGTATATTAAGTTTTTTCATGAACCAGTGATACTGTTAGGATGATTCAAATTATCAGGATAAATTCAATAATACTTTAATCCTTTGTAATAAAAACTAACTATCAGCAAACACACCATAGCTCTCCTGACACCATAGAATAATTTAGACAATGCTTTAATAACGAGAAAATTACTATAGCCAAATCCACCCAAATAGCATGAAATCTATCAATTTGAAATCATCTTAATCTAAGCGAGATATCTCCATAGAAAATTTTCATTAACCCTTTGGAAGTTTGAATAATTAAAGTTCCATCCTCTGCTATATCAATGACTTCTCCTTCAACTTTGCTTTCGTCGTTAATAACCTCAACCCATCTGCCCAAAATAAAACATTTATCCTTCACAGCAGACATTACAATCGAAAATTTTCTTTCCTGAATGAGTTTATACCACCGTTCCAAATTTCCAAGAAGAGTCCAGAGGACTTTATCCAAATTGAGTTCCCTCCCAAGAAGGAGCCTCATTGAGGTTGCGCTCCCAATGAGCTCCGAAGGAATGTCATTATTAACATTGAGCCCAATCCCAAGGATTACAAACTCTCCAAGTCTCCCTTCAGTCAGGATGCCGCAGATTTTTTTGTTATCTACCCACACATCATTGGGCCACTTTATCCCAGCTTCAATTCCGAATTCAGCAAGAGTATCTACAACCGCCAGTGCTCCAACGAAAACAATCTTGGGAATGTCCTTAGCTTCAACGTCAGGTTTTAGGATAACGCTCAGCCAGAGCCCGCCTTCAGGTGACGCCCACCTTCTATTTTTCCGTCCTTTACCTTTTGTCTGTTTTTTTGCTATAACAACAGTCCCCTCTGGCATCTCAGATGCTATTTTTTTGGCATATTCATTCGTTGATGAAACCTCTTGAAGATAGATTATCTTTTTCCCAATTTCTGCTGTTTTAGGCTTGGGCATTTTATCACCAAAAATTAATTGGCGAGAGAGTTCATTAAAATATCTGCTCAATCTATGTATCACCGTCAATGTCTATCGTTTTTTTGCTTACGTTTTTTAGTGGTGATTAAAATCTATATAGGAAAGGTTTTTATATTTTTATTATCGAAGATAGTTAGGTGGTTTAATGAGTAGGTGGATTGGTTTAATACTTGTGGGCTTAATGCTCGGAATGAGTTTCAGTGCAGCAGTTACTCAAAGTTTTGTAAGTGCAGAATCAGATAGTTCCTACCAAGAATTCTGGAGTATTCTCAATAAGGAGGCTGAGTTAATAGTCAAACTCAACTCTACCAAGAATGCAACACTGGCCCAAGAGTTAATTCAAAATTCTCGGCTTGGCGCTCTCAACGCAGTTAATATTTCTGCTCAAATTTGGCAAGCCTTGGAAGAGTTGAAGGCTTCGGGAGTTAAGACTTATTATTCAGCCGAAGAATTAAGGAGAATGGCTGAGAACATCTCAAAGAACGGCTTGCCAGAGGAGACTGTTCAGGCCCTCAAATCACAAGGTTGGAGTGATGAGGAGATTAAAGCCTTACAAGAGTACATTACAAAAAACGCCGATAACATTACCACAGGCTTTAACATGACAGCCTTCCTGGAAAACTTCTCCACAGCCTTCATCAAAGTCGCATTCAAATACAACAATTACGAAACATGGGGTTGGAAAAAGCTTTTAAACGCTAATACAACCAGCTTAAACCTTCCAATCCTCACAACATGGGAAGAAAAAAGCAGCGTTCCATTCATATGGCAGAAGTTTAAAGAATTTAATAAAACCTTCCAAAATGCATCCCTCCAAGAGAAAATCTCCCTAATTGAAAACCTGAAAAAACAAATCATTAACTTCTCAAAAGAAAATAAGGAGAAAATCATATCTACAACCTCCAAAGTAACTTACGCTAATAATACTTCAGGGTACGAGAGATGCTTTGTTAACCCACCAAACAATCAAGAAGGAGGAGATGACGTGATAGGGAATAAGTATATAAGGCCGCCTATCAAAAATTCATCACCAATTAATCTCCTGAAAAATCTTAGTAACTCCACTAGATTAGCAGTTGGTTTTGAAAGTGTTACAAAAAGCAGGAGGGTATTAGTTCAGGGAGATTATGTGATAATCATGATTGTCACCAAGAGCTATCACGAAAAACTCATTCCTATAGACTGTTCAGTTCATGTGAGTGCTTCAACGAGTTACGAATTATACTACTGGAATGTTTTTAAAGCCTTGGAAAAATTAAGCGATTTAGAAGTGCTCTTAAAGGCTGAAGAGCTTGGAGACAACAATCCACACTTAAACAAGCTTGTGCAGAACATTACCTCCCAATTAGGAGAGTACTTTAAAACCTCACTGCGTGGAGAGTATTTAGAGAACTTCCATTTAAGAGGAGTTTATACAACACCAAAACCTCTTGCAAATCCCCAAAAACGGAAAGTAACGTCATCCGCTCCTTTGAACGCTCTTTCCAATGAGCAGGGTTACTTATCCATTGGAGTTAGTGTTGTCAAGGAGGAGGTTACTAAGAATTACGCAACTTATCGAGTTGAGGCGAGTTTAAAGGCCGAGGATAATACTGTTTCGGATGTTAGTGTTAAGGTCAGTGGCAGTGGCTTAAGTGATTCAAAGCATTATGAGGTAATTCATCCAGCTGATGGTGTAATAACCTGGTACTCAAAACCCAGTGGAGAGATTCATGGAAGTGATGTTGTGACTGTAAGCGGCACAGTAACCGTAACTTACACTCCAAGTGATCATGACTTACCAACGTCAATAACTCCTCCAGAGGAGGGTTTGAACAGTAATAGTCAATCAAGGACAGTGACAATCTCCTACTCTGGAACAATTCGCTTGGGCAACACTATAGACAAGAGTAAAGTTCAATTCCAAATCCTCCCTTCAAGCTCCTCTGTTAAGCCCGGCGAGAACGTGACTTTTTATGTTAGAGTGCATAATGGGAATAATGCTATGATTAATGGAAGTTACGAGTTAAACATTGCCGTTCCTGGTTCTTCAGAACCAATAACCAAGAGAGGGCACGTGAGCCTTAACCCGAACAGTAATTCTGGCTTGATACCAGTAACGACAATCACTTACACTGAAACAGGAACTTATGGTTACTCAGGAACATTCGACTTTGACGGGTATGAGAAACACGATGACGGAGACATAACCGTTAAGGATAACAATGATAATGTGGGGAGTTTGATTATTGAGAGTGTTAGTATTTCACCACAGGAGCCGAGGGATGGAAGTGCAGTGAATTTCACGGTTAAGGTTAAGAGCACTTACTCCACAAGCCAAGACGTGAAGTTAAAATTGTTTGTTAATGGTAACTTAGTTAATGTTACTCAAGGGAGTATCAACTCTAATTCCGAGGGAACTTTCAACCTCCACTGGCTTGCGGAGAAGGGAGAGCACTCCTACACGATAAAAGCATACAGCATCATAGGAGGACAAGAATTCATGGATGATGAAGAAAGCGGAAGTATAAGCGTTGCCTCTCCAAGCCAGCAGTTTGCCGTTAAACTTGAGGCTTTCCCGAGGGAGCTTGTGGGTGGTGGAACAGTGTATTTCACGGTTAAAGTCTTTAATTATGTGAATAGTGCGTATTCAATTAGGGGGTATGTTGTGGGTGAGGATGGGAGTAAAGTTTATCCCAAGGATGAAGAGTATTTCGAGGCAAGATTACCAGCTAATGGAAATTATACAACATACTTTGATTTACCAGTATCAGGCATTGGAAACCACACTTACATGCTTTATGTAGACAATTACGGCGGTGAAAGCCACACCGACAGTGTAAAAATAGAAGTAGAGCCTCCAACGGTACAAACAGCTGTTATGAACTGTGGTGATCTATTGTTATCAGCTGAAAAAGGAAACTTTGTGTTAGACCTGTCATGTGAAGTGTATTTTACAAACCCTACGGATGTTGAATGGCACATTACTGATGTGACGACTGAAGCACGCATACTCAAGAACCAATACACTAAGGAGGTAACGCCAGAGTTTACTGATACTCTCCTCACGCCAACTATTCCACCAAAGGGAACCGGAAAATTAAAAATAGACTTTCACGATGTGCTTTCAGCCAGCGGAATACTCGAAAAGGGTGCTGAAATTGCAGATTTGGCTGGAATTTCCGTCCCGGTGCAAGTAGACTTTACACTCGAAGTTAACGGCAAAACTTACGTTATTGACTCACAAGGAAACACTTGGAGCTTAAAATATACTGCCTATGAATATACAAAGATAGTGATTGAAATGGGTAGTGTTGTTCAGAATATTATTGCTGATACTGCTGCTGGAATTGTGATAGGAGCTACAGCGGGAGCGATAGTTGGTAGTCTTCTGCCAGGGGTTGGGACTGCTGGAGGTGCAATGGCTGGCGGTGTTATTGGCGGGACTTTAGGGTTTTTATATGGAGTAATATGGCATGGAATATTGGGAAGGCCATGAGGGGGTGTAAATAATGAGGGGAATTGGCACGACGTTTTATCTAACTTCTCTTTTCATTTTGTACATAGCAACGGATATTAAAGTGTTCTTGACGTTAACGAGTGTGAGTCTTTCAGTGCTTTATGTCTGGACAGTCCTGCTGGAAATGATATCATCAGGCATTAAATGTTGCTCAAAATTGACCCGTTTATTGCTTTCGAGTAATTTGATTGTAATAGCTGTTAGTGTTTTCGTGATAGGTTACCTTGGAGCGATTCTCCTCGGGATAATATTTGTTGCTCTTTTAAGTTTTATTTTGCTTGCTCGCTATGCTCTCAGTAGAAAGCCTACAATACCCAAGGCGGATTCAAGGCTTAGATACTTCGGTGTTCTTCTTTTAGGCTTCTTTTCGCTTAATCCCCTGAGGGAAGGTACTTTCACTCACAACTGGATGGAGGTAGTTGCCTCAGTGATGTTGATAATAAGTGGGTATTTGATATTTGAAGAGATACGAAATATGATTACCCGGGGAAAGTGTGAAAGCAATGATTCCTACTAATGTTAGCAACTGCATTTTCAAACTCTTCCTCGACAACACTGATGGGGAACCAAACGGAATAGGTGAAGAACACTGGAACAGTGTGAGGGTGATAGTGCATCCAAGCAATGAGACAGAATTAGAGCAAGTACCCTTGGAGTGTGATGACCTGTACTTTACCTGGGAATTAATTGATTATCATGCGACTCTTATATGTAAGGCAGTACTATACAACCCAACCTCCGCAGAACTAGAGATAGCGTCCATAAATGGCATGCCAGATATAAGAGTATCAATCAATGCAATATCTCTAACTCCAACAGAACTTAAACATGGAATGAACACTATCGAAGTTTCAGTTGATTCTCCTGTCATAATGCCTCAAGGATATGATACCTTAGAATTTCGCAGTGAGATAAGCGGAGTACCTTTAACAACACTTGAGACCCAGCTCTACGGATCTGTTTACTCTATTACCATACCCTATACAGTGTATTTTGCTGATGGGAGTCAGTTTGAAGCTGTTGGATGTGGAGGGGGAAAGATTTTACAAAATAATGCTCACGTATTAGCTGATACTGCTTTAAATGCATTCCTCTTCAAAGGGACAGGAAGCACTCTAAAAGCTGTGCTTATTGCCAGAGACTTCTCAAAAGCAGGGGAAGCAGCGAGAGTATTAATTGGAATTTTGAAGGAGGCTTGGGGGTGGTATAAATGGTGGCACAATTAGAACGAGAATTTAGCATGAAGGTTAGATGGTTTTTGCTGTTTATGCTCTCTTTTTCTCTTTTTACTCCAAGTTTAACGGTTATCTGGGATTTTCTAAGGCATCACAAGGAAGCTCTCGTAGTGGTTCCACTCTGGTTTGTATGGCTCTTTTATTTGCTCCCGATAGGTTCAATAGTTTATGACCTCTGGAACTTCTTAATAGCAAGAAAAAACCCATGGAAAATGGTGAAATTTAACTACAGGGACATTACCTTCTTGATGTTTTTCGTTATCTCAGTATGCGCTTGGCTCTTTACTCACAGCTGGGCTATTGTAATACCACCCATAGTTTCTACCATCCTTTATGGTTTCAGTATCGCGAAGACAATTTATCTGGAAGTTGTTTATCCAGTTGCACTTGGTATCAGCGTTATAATCGAATTTTATCAGCAACCGATTATGCTTGCAGTAGGAATTGGTTTAATAGTCTTATATTTTGCTGTCTTAAACAATATAACAAGGAGGAAAGATAGTGTACTTAATACTCTATGAAGTCGGAAATCACACTTACATGCTTTATGTAGACAATTACGGGGGTGAAAACCACACCGACAATATAAAAATAGAAGTAAAACACGGAAACGGAGAATTACAACAAATAGCATTCGAATGCGACGACCTGTATATCTCTACAGGTATAGACAGAGAGCATCACCTTCTATACAAAGGCACCCTCACCTGCAGAGCAGTTTTATACAATCCATCAAATATGGAAATTAAGGGTGATGTGGAAGTTATATCTCCTGTAAAAGTTACTCCTGTTGCGCTAAGCAACAATCTAGTTGGAGAGTGGAGTTACACATCTTACATTTCAGTTCCTCCTCAAGGGTATAGCACTGTGGAGTTCTGGAGGAACACTGGGGGAATCAATGTATATGATCTGGAAACTGAGCTTTATGGAGCAATCTTCACAGTTGAACTGCATTATAGGATAAAGGGGAAAGAATTTGTGGGATTCGGAAGTGGTACAATAACTCAAAATTCAGTGCAGGCAGCAGTAAGTTCAACAGTGTTCATAGGAGGATGTGTGGCAGCCACAGTAAGTCTCGTTGTTGACTCTTATGCATTGACGATGGCAGGAGTTATATCTTTTGTAGTGGGCTTTTACCAGACAGTGGGGTGATGTAGAATGATATCAGAAGTCTGTGGATGGTGGGTAATCCCCTTTGCATTTTTCTTTTTTCTAGTCTTTCTCATTAGAGAGCAAGATTGGAGTCAGGCAACGTCGGACTACGTTATCCTCTCCATTCCGGTCATTCAAATCTTGGCTTTTCTGGCGAATCCACCACGCGTTTCCGCCGTTCCAGTGCTCTTCATTGCTTGGCTAGTCATTTTGGTTTTCCCGACTTCGAGGGATTACTGGGTCTACACTCGATGGAGCAGGATTCCGATGTACGAGGACGTGAACGAGCGAAGTCTCTGGAGGAAAGGCGTTCCCATTCCGCTTTTGATAATCATTGGTGGGATTTTAGCCCTTGAAGGCGCGTGGTTCCTTTCAGGAAGGTGGAGCTTAGTTCTCCTGTGGCTTTGGGGAGTCGCCCATCTCATTGCCATCATGAACAGGAAATTGAAGTGGTTTACAATATTTACAATTAGGTATCTCCCCCTAATCTCTGTCGTTGTTTATATGATCCAGTGCGGCAACTGTCCTTCGATTATCTATGGTGCTAGTATACTAGTATCCTGGATATGGCTCTTATTATCAAATTCCAATAACAATGAGATGAAAGGGGAGTATAATATTTGGATTCAGCCTTGAGAAGTTCAAGAACTGGGTAATTACAAACTATTCGTGAGGTGATAGCATATGAAGAAGCCTTGGCATTTTCTAGTGCTCTCTTTAACTTTTTATGCTACTGCCTTTATTCTAACCTCCAAAGAATTTGGACTCAGTGACTCATTCTTTGTGCTTATGTACAATCTCCTCATAGCTGGAGGAGCTTTGTTGGGTGTAAAACTTAGGGGATATTTAAAAGTTGATATTGGTACAATCGGAGTTTTAGTAGGAGTTATAGTGTACTTTAACATTAGAAACTTTGGAATTTACTTCAAGGGGGCATTGTTATCATGTTTATGGGCGTTGGGTTCGGGAATATTAATTTACGTACCCGTCTATGCGTATAAATTGACTAAAGAGCAATTAGAGAGTGAATATTAAATTTTGGATTACAAGGAAACTTTGAGGGTGGTGATGTTGGAAGCAATGGTTCGAGGATGTTTACGCTTCAGTGGGTAGTTCCGGAGGATATTCTTCCGGGGGATTATGATTATTTGATAAAGGTCATTCATGATGAGCAAACGAGGGATGAAACAGCGGGAACAATAGCAATCACAACAAACAAAACACAAGGAGTTGAAATAGTGAGCTTCACATGTACACCGAAAGAAGTTGGTTTGTATGAATGGAAGCTTGATAGGGATAGAGTTACATGTAATTTGGTTATCCATAATTATGGCGATTCAAAAATTAAAGTTGCTCCAAAAGTGTTAATTGACAATATAGAGACATTTTGGGTAGACTTTAGAGAAATCTTAGCAGATTCAAACACTTCAATAGAGTTTGAAGTAAAGTTTGATGATGAATTGGCAAAAATGGTTTATGGTCCATCTGCAACGGCCCTAAACTTTATTCAAGAAGTTCAGGAATACGAGGGCGTTAAATGTGAAAGAAACGTGTGTTGTAATATAACAAAAATTTATTACCTTCCAAAGGAGCATACAATTGGAATTGCAGTATACAAAGCAGAAAACGGAGTACCAACAAACCAGGTACTAGCGAGGATAACAGGAGAAACAATAACAGTGAAAGATGATAATTATTTCGTAAAGAAGGGATTATTATTGTACAAGGAAATAGGAAAACGAACAGTACCATTTATTTTGGGATATGTTGGAATTTTAAGAGTCTCAGAAAACGAGGAAAGCAAGGAAGTATTAAAATACATTGGAGAAAAGTTGAAAGATATACTACTTGAATGGATAGGGTGGTGATAATAATGAGAATAAAGCACTGGATACTTGTTTTTGTTCTTTATATCTTTTTATGCACTCCTTTATCCGAAAACGAAAAAATTGGATTATTTGAGATTATTGGTTTTATAATACTTTTAACAGCATTCTACATTGATCAAAAAAATACAATGCAAAATCAGGAACCCTACATTATTGGTGATTCTAATAAAATTGAATATTTAACAGCTAGAGAGCTTGAAGAGCGGCTTAAGAAGAAGCATTAATTGAACTGGATAAGCTTGCTAATGTCCTTTCCTCCAATATTTTTGTTATTAATCAACTGAGGGCAGTGTTTTGAAGATTACTGGGTTTTATTATAATCCGGAGGGTCCTGTTGAGGGTGATGATGTGGCGTTTACTGTTCGGCTGTATAATTCAATTAGTAGTGGGATTAGTGCAACGTTAAAGCTGGTGGTTAAGGATAAGAATTCAGGGGAGGTAGTGTATTCTAGGGAGAGGACAATAAATCCGGACTATTTGGATGATTCAGAATACACCTTCACCTGGAGCAATGTCAAGGCTGGAGATTATACAGCAGAAGCAAAAGTAATATACAACGAAGAAGTAAAAGACAGTGAAATAAGGGATTTAACAGTTGAGGCGGATAATGATTTCACTGGAATTTTAAGCGCTAATATTACTAATGATGTTTCAGTGGGTGTTAAGGCGAGGTTCGCTCTTATTGTCAGGAATTATGAAAACGTCCCAAGGCATTCTATTCCGGTTAGGGTGT
>JAMOPD010000172.1 GCA_027064745.1 Thermococcaceae archaeon | reverse complement strand
AGCTTCTAAGCCATCTTTCGAATATCTTCGCCTCCCATCCCCCTTCAATATCAATGACCCTTCCAGCGTCAACTTCAAGGAAAATAGGTTCTTTAAGCAGACCGAGGGGTGGCCAGACAGAGCCGTCAAATACTATTGTTCCGTTAATAGTTTCCTCGATTGGTGCCCAGTCAACCTGACCGAAGAGCATATAATCCCCAGGCCCATTCACGTCTCCCTCTGTAAAGACAGGCCTTTCAGGATCGTTTTCAAACTCAACTTTCATTCCAGCGGGGCTGGTAATCTCCATCTTTCTGCTGTTTCTTGTTATCTCTGCCAGTACTCTTTGAAATTCGAGAAGTTTAGGGATGTTAATCCTTCCAATGTTCCTCACCATCATTTCGCTCGTCATCCCGACCAGACAGATATACCGAACTTTACCCTCAGCCATCACGTTATCCCACGGCGTTGAGTAGAGGAGCCAGCTCTTGTTGAATTCAATCCAGACATCCGCATTTTTCAAAGCTGCCTCTAATGGTTTCAGGGGCAGATAAGGATCAGCCGCCTTTCCGACATAAGGAGGCATTGAATACCATAGAACGAGAGGCTTCGCCCTGAGAAGCTTTGCTGCTTTAGCTGTCGCTTCAATAACCTGCCAGTCGCTTCCGGTATCAGCGGTTATAACAACAGTCTCCCCTGGCTGAACCTTCATTATATCCCTAACCAGAGCATACGCCCCCTCCTGAACCTCTATCGAGAGCTCATTCACGATACCCACCCCTCAGCTCTACAATATCCTCCATGATTTTAACAGCACATGCGACAGGATCCAAAATCGACACATCGAAAAATTCCCTAAGCTCTTCCGCAAAGCCAGCCAAGCCTGTACAGCCCAAAACAATGACATCAGCACCATCTTTTATGGCATTGTTGATTTCCTCCCTGAGGAGTGCTATTGTCTTCGCTCTGTCAGTATCAATCTCAGGAACAGAAAGGTCTATTCCTCTTATGCTAACCACCCTATTCTCCATCCTGTACTTCAGCACAAGCTCTTCAAAAAGAGGCGGAGCAGTTTTCGATACGGTCACTATACCTATCTTTTTCCCAATAACCGAAGCAAGGGCTAGAGAAGCCTGACAAGGCCCAACTGTTGGTGTTTTAATAGCTGACCTGATTACATCCACAGCGGGATCCAGACAGCAGTTCACGATGATCCCATCATATTCATGTTTTGAGTGGAGCTCCAGCGCCTTTTTAACTATGAGCGGCAGAACCTTTGTCTCTGCAATTCGATTTTCTATTGATTCCGGCCCCTCCTCAAGGCTAACAACATCAATAACAGTATGCTTTGATGCAAAGCGTCCATATATTTCCCTGTCGGATTCATTCCATCTATCAGTCCCCACAGGGTTTATGACCAATATCCTCAAAATCAACACCTCGCATAAAATAGAGAATCAGAGAAATCTTTTCTCAATAGGTATGTACTCCATGTCAAGTCCAAGATACTTTGGCCCGAAAATCTCAAGTCCCTTCGGTCTTCTCCAGAGCTCTGGTGCTGGAAATCCGACGACAACATACTCCTTTCCTTCCTCGACATTTGGGTTTGTCACCGGATAGCCGTCAGGTGTGAGTACGGATATTAAATCAGGTATTGTGACGTCAATTTCACCGTTTCTCCATGATATCAGGTTTTCATTCTTGTACCAGACTCTGTAGCTTTCTCCCCTGAATTTATCACATCCCTCAAGCTCAAACTCTCCCACAGTAAAGCCGTTCTCCTCCTGCCAGCTGGCTTTTGTAACAATGCCCCTGAAAAGTAAAAATCCGTTTCCAGCTTCGATTAACGCCTTTATAGGATCTCTGCCTTCTTCCCTCGCAGTCCGCAATGCCCTCCCTAATGAAAGAGCATGGGAGATCGCATCCCTAACAACTGATATCCTAAGCTCTCTACCAGCCACCGGATGAGAAGTGACGCCAACATTCGTTTTAAGCGAAGCTGCAACTGCTCTGACAATTTTTTCAGCCTGAAAATCATCTTTAACTTTCGCAATCACCATTTCATCCCCATGTGGGGTAACCACAGAGAAGGGAGCCATTCTGATGCCCATTATGTAATATGTTGTGTGCTGAAGTTCGGGGACCGATCTTCCTGCAGGATCACCATCAACTATGGGCTTTCCAAGCCTCGCCGCTGTTGCAAGAGCTGCCGCTGTATTTGCTCCTCCAAGCTCTGTTGAAATAACTCCTGCAAACTCTTCCCCCATAAACTCCTCAAGAAGCCTGTAAGAGCGAGCTGCTTCACCTTCTTCATAACGGGATTTGACTTTTTCACCGGCCAGCGAGCCAACAAAGTATGGCATGGGGACGATTCCTTCATCTGGAATTTCATCAAGCCCCACCAGCCTGAATTCCCTCCCTGCCTTCAGTTCCTTTTTCACCATCCTCCAGCCTTCTTCAGGACTTCCACCGCCTCCGGTTCCAAGGACTGTGCATCCTTCCAAAATGTCCTTCAAATCCTGTTCACCAAGCACTTTCATTTCCATTCTTTTCACCTCCCAGAGAATAAACCTCTTTTTCCGTGTTTCAAAATTGGATATAAAGAGCGTG
>JAMOPD010000171.1 GCA_027064745.1 Thermococcaceae archaeon | reverse complement strand
AAAATAAACGCAACGTTTGGGCCAACGGACGTCATGCCTGGAAGCTTAGCTTTAATCAGCCAGAGCGGTGCCTTAGGTATAGCCCTCATGGGATGGACTATCCTCGAAAAAGTAGGCCTCTCAGCAGTTGTTAGCATAGGAAACAAAAGTGATATTGACGACGCTGATCTCCTTGAGTACTTCAAGAAGGATGACAACACAAAGGCAATTCTCATCTACATGGAGGGCGTTACCGATGGTAGGAAGTTCATGGAAACAGCAAAGGAGGTTAGCAAGAAGAAGCCCATTATAACAATCAAAGCAGGCAGAAGCGAACGTGGTGCCAAGGCTGCAGCTTCACACACTGGCTCACTCGCAGGCGCTGACAAGATATACGATGCCGCCTTCAAGCAGAGCGGCGTTCTCAGGGCACTCACCATCGGAGAGGCCTTTGACTGGGCGAGAACACTGGGCAACCTTCCAGAGCCTGAGGGAGAGAACGTTGTCATTCTTACCAACGGTGGCGGAATCGGAGTTATGGCCACAGATGCTGCCGAGGAAGAAGGACTACATCTCTACGACAACCTTGAGGAACTCAAAGTCTTCGCAAACTACATGCCGCCCTTTGGAAGCTATAAGAACCCTGTTGATTTGACTGGTATGGCTGGTGCCGAGAGCTATGAGGGGGCAATAAAGGCCGTCCTCGAGCACCCAGAGATGCACAGCATAGCGGTTCTCTACTGCCAGACGGCAGTTCTCGACCCGAGGGATTTGGCTAAGGTTGTAATAAGGGAGTACAACGAGAGCGGCAGGAAGAAGCCCCTCGTTGTTGCCATCGTCGGTGGAATTGAAGCCAAGGAAGCCATAGATATACTCAACGAAAAAGGTATCCCCGCCTACCCCGAGCCGGAGAGGGCGATAAAAGCCCTATCAGCTCTCTACCGCTGGAGCAGGTGGAAGAACAAGCAGAAGAGTGAGTGATATCTTTTCTCTTTTATCTTCTCTTTGCTGTTCGGGAATAGTTTTTAACTTCCAGCTTCAAATTTCTTAAGGGATAACCATGTTAATCGCCCTCATCTCAGACATACACTCAAACTTTGAGGCACTTCAAGCCGTCTGGAAGAAGATAAAGCATGCTGATGTAATCCTCTGTATAGGCGATTTAGTCGGTTATGGTGCCTCCCCAGATGAAGTCGTTGAGTTCGTAAGAGATCAGATGAAAAAGAGAACCTTCCTCTGCGTGCGCGGCAACCATGATAATGCGATAGCCTTCGGAGCGGATTGGCACTTTAACCCCTACGCAAGGCAAGCAGTTAGATGGCATCAACGTATCATGAAAAGTGAAAACCTCGAGTTCCTCAGAAAGCTTCCTGTAAGGCAAATTTTTACAGATGATACAGGCAGGAGCTATCTTATAATCCACGGCTCCCCAAGAGCACCTCTTGATGAATACCTCTTCCCATGGCTGCCAGATAGTGAGTTTAAAGCTGTTTTGAGCTACGTCCGTCAGGACGATTTACTTCTCGGACACACTCACATGCCCATGCTGGTGGAGATCGGTGAAAGGAGAATAATTAACCCCGGTGCTGTGGGACAACCGAGAGATGGAGACTGGAGAGCGGCATATGCAATTATCGATACCGAAACTAGCGAAATAACATTCAAAAGAGTTGAATATGACGTGCAAAAAGCCGCACGAAAAATAATTGAGGCAGGTCTGCCACGCTTCCTAGCGGAGAGACTTTACGATGGCTATTGAGATGTGCTTAGCTGAAAGATGTATGATGAGGATGAGGTGAAAATAAGAGCCAGAAATCACTCAAATTCATCTTCAACATCAATATCCATATCCAGCTCTGGTTCTGGCTCTTCCACTTTCCTTGTACCGACCAGCTCTTTCACCGTCCTGAGTCTTCTGAGTTTTGACTTCACTGCAAGCTTGCTGGAATCGATTATTATAACCTCCCCAATGCTCTTCACAGCGCTCACAGGAATCAGAAGAAGACCTTCATGATCAGTGACAAATTCACTCGTGTCAAGATCCTCATCGGGCTCGGCAACTATCACAAGAATGTCTCCCGTTTCTTCATCCATACTCAAATCATAAACCCAGCCAAGCCTTATCCCAGTATCCGTAATAAGCTCAACGTCCCTAAGCTTTGAGGCTCTTATCTTTACCATTTCTTCCACCTCTTGGTTTAATCATAGTAGGCATTAAGCATTAATGTATAAAACTTTTTCCACTGAAAAAGCACAAAAAAGAGGAGTCAGAAGGTGAAGTAGTCCATTTTTTCCTCTTTCTCAGCTTTAACCTTTCTGCTTTCCTCGAAATTCCTGTAGTAATCCAGCATGTATTTTGTTATGCTTGGTTTTACCTTTTTCATGGCTTTCTCAAAGTCCCTTCTCGAAACCTTCAGCTTCTCAAGGAATTCCTCACTCTGTTCCTCCACCAGTTCAGACTCCGTACGTGCCATTATTCTGCGCATCGCATTTAATGCCGCTTCTCTTACGAGGGCCGCCAAATCCGCCCCGCTGTAGCCCTTGGTTCTCTTTGCAAGCTCTTCAAGCTTAACATCCTCTGCAAGGGGAACTCTTCTTGTGTGAACCTTGAGAATCTCAAGTCTCGT
>JAMOPD010000170.1 GCA_027064745.1 Thermococcaceae archaeon | reverse complement strand
CTTGATAAGTACGTTTGAGAAAATTATCTCATGCTGGGAATGCAGCACCTTCCATATTATCGGGTCGTCCTCTGGGTTTACACCTTGGATAATACCAAAGACGCCCTTCTCAACGTTTGTACCCCTCGCCTCGCCTTTCATGGGAACTATGAACGTCAGATCGTCGCCGACAATGTTTTCCCATGGTATCATTGCTGTTGATGTCTTGCCACACATGCTTGGATAAGCTCCTGTGAAGTAAGTTTTCCTGTCGTTCGGTCCGTTCACGCGCATGAGAAACATATGTTCGCTCAGCCATCCTTCTCTGACAGCGCGCTGAATGGTGAGCCTGAAGGCAAGCTTCTTAAGGCCTATCGTGTTGCCGCCGTACTGGGTGTTAACGGAATATACGGTTTCGTCCTCCAGATCTATGTAAATCCTCCTTTTGTCAAGGTTTTTGCTCGTTTTTCTTTCATCAAGCTCGCCCTCACTGTGCACGAATTTGAGGAATCTCGCCTGCCTTCCAAGGCGTTTGAACTCTTCATAACCTTTTCTATAGAGGATGAATTCAGAGTGAGCCACATAAGCAGAATCCGTTAGTTGGACTGCTGGGATCGTAAAAACAGACTCTTTTGGACCGAGGACAAAAAAGCACACGAACAGCTCTTTTCCCTTCATTACACCTTTCATGAGCTCATGTATTTCCTTCAACCCCTCATCTCTATCAAGCGTGTTCAGAAATGGCAGTTTTTTTCCTCCCGGAATTAAGAGCTTGGTGTTTGCTTTGTCCCTTGCTTGGTCATAGTAGTTGTCGTAGTGCACAGTGTGCCCTGGAGTTTCAAGGATTTTCTCTTCCCCATAATATAGGGCTTTCCATCTAACGTAAAACTCATCCTCTTCACTGTCGGTACATACAAAAACCCGGTCAGGATTTAAAAGCTCAATATATTTTGCCAGAAACTCATGGAGTTCTGGGTTATCTATTGCTTTAATCTTTTCAAACTGTTCTTTTTCGAGTCTTTTTTCAAGATATTCGAGTGCGTTCATGAACATCGCCCCCTCCTTCAGATAATTATCAGGGGAACTTAAAAATACTTTCCCAATGAGGGATACTGTCAAGATAACCCGTGAGAACACCTGATAATAAATCCGGTATGCGGGTCGCCTGACTTCCTGACAGTATGCAATGAAGTTCAGGCATTTCAAAATATGTCAAATGCGCAAAACATATTAATAAAAAATGAGATAGCTTACCGGTGCACACAATGCAGGCAGTGATTATGGCAGGCGGTAAAGGGACGAGGCTCCTCCCTCTGACAGTCTATAGGCCAAAACCCATGGTTCCCTTTTTCAACAAGCCCATTATGGAGTATGTTCTTGAAAAGCTGATTAGAGTGGGTGTTGATGAAGTTTTTGTCCTGACAGGTTACCTCAAGGAACGCATAACGAACTACTTTGAGGATGGTAGCAGATGGGGAATTGAGATACATTACTCCGATAAAGACAATCTGAAGCTTGGCACTGCAGGAGCCACAAAAAAAGTTGTGGAGAAAATGGAGGACACATTTATAGTAGCATCAAGTGATGTGCTGACTGACTTACACATAAAAGAGTTCTATGAGTATCATAAGAAGAAAAATGCATTGGCCACAATTGCACTCTCAAAAGTTGAAGATCCAACACAATATGGAATCGCAATAGTAGATGATGAGAACCGCATTATGCGATTCAAAGAAAAGCCAAAACCAGAGGAAGCTTTCAGCAACTTAGTGAATGCTGGAATGTATGTTTTTGAGCCGGAGGTCTTTGATTTAGTGCCTAAAAATGAAAACTTCGACTTTTCAATGAATTTATTCCCGAAGATGCTTCAGGAGAATCTTCCTCTCTATGGATTTCCATTTGATGAATACTGGAATGACGTGGGAAGGCCATCAAGCTATCTCCAGGCAACTAAGGATGTCTTTATGGGAAAGCTCTCGTTACCTCAAATAAGGGTGGACTCACTGAAGGGAAACCTTGAATACGGTGGGGCCATATTCACAGGAAGAAGATGCAGACTCAGGCACTTTAGTATCAGAGGTTTTGCAGTATTAGGAGATAATGTGGAAGTTGGGAGAAATGTTAAAATAGAACGTTCGGTGATATTCTCAAATGTTACTGTAGATGAAGGTGTCGAGATCAAAGAAGCGATTATAGGAGAAAACGTGTATATTGGAAAGGGTGCCGTTATACAGCCCGGAAGTGTGATTGGCGATAACAGCGTAATTGAAGAATTCAGCAAGATTGGTTCGAATGTTAAAATCTGGGTTGAGTCCAGAATTGGAAAAGAAAGCATAATACTACCCGATTGAGGTGATAAATATGGAGATATACCACTCGGAAAAGTTCAATCCTGAGGAACTGGCTCTGCTTGGAAGGGCTATAGGGACTGTTGCACAGGGTACAATTATAGTGGGTAGGGACGGAAGAGCAATTTCCCGTTATGGTAAGAGGGCAATGGTTGTTGGAATCGTAAGTACCGGTTCAACGATTATGGATGTTAGGCTGATCCCGCTTATAGCCCTCAAGGACTTTGCCCATAAAAAAGGCCTTCCACTGGCGTATGTCTATTATTATAGCGGTGTGAAGGTTGAGATCAGCGGGGTTGATGCTGATGAAATAGAGGCGATACTCAAGAGTAGGAGCTTCATAGAGGCACATCCTAATGACATCGGTGCAACAGTATATTATCCCAATGCAATAGATGATTTCCTCCACGAGGTTTTCAAGCACTATCATTTCAAACTCGAAGGTAAAGCACTAGTTGATTGCATGAATACTCCTGCGGTGCTTTTCTTCCCAAGAATGAGTGAACACTTTGGATTTGAGGTTGAATTGTTGAATGACATGATGACAAGCTACCTCCCACCGAAGCCGCGTGAGGTTTTCCTCCAGAAGTTGAAGAAAGGAAACTACTCATTCGGCATGAGATTTAGACCTGAAGGCATAGTTGAGATTTATCATGATGATGAAACCCAGGAATTCAGCAGCATGTGGACGCTCCTTGACTACATGCGAAAGCATCTCTGATGGAGAACATCCAATAACCACAATGCGCAACCAAAAACACGAGAAGAATTGGCTAATTAAAATTTCTTTTTCCTGTCTTTTAAAATTTCCAAAAAATTTGATGGAAAGCATTAAAAATCCCCCTCCCACCATATCTCCTGTGGAGGTGTTTTTATGTTTATTGTAATGGAGGGCATTGATGGGGCAGGAAAATCAACTCAGGCAAGATTGTTGGCTGAATGGTTCAGAAACAAAGGAAAAGATGTCGTACTGACAAAAGAGCCAACTGACACCGCTTTTGGGAAGCTGATAAGGAGGCTCGTTCTTACAGGGGGCCAGGAAGGAATAATCGACGGTGCTAGAATAAGCCATGAAGCTGAGGCTCTTCTGTTTGCAGCTGATAGAGCTGAACACGTTCACAAGCTCATAAAGCCTGCATTAAAGGCAGGAAAGATTGTTATTTCTGATCGTTATTTCTACTCATCCTTAGCTTATCAGTGGGCACGTGGTCTGGATCTCGAATGGCTAATCGATTTGAACAAATTTGCTGTTAGGCCTGATCTAGTTATTCTCCTTGACCTGCCGGCAAAGGAGAGCATGAAGCGTATCAATGGCAGGAGTATAAAAACGGAGTTTGATAAGATAGCGGAACTTCAAAAGAGGGTTCGGGAAAACTATCTCAAGTTGGCAGAAATGTTTCCTGAGATGAAAATTGTTAATGCACTAGCGCCGCTTGAGGACATACATAATGACATAGTGGCTCTAGTTGAGCACGAGCTTTTAAAGAAGGGATAAGCCACTCCTAGGTAGCCGCTCAAAGCGGTTCCAAGAGTG
This sequence comes from Thermococcaceae archaeon, assembly GCA_027064745.1. Lineage (GTDB taxonomy): Archaea > Methanobacteriota_B > Thermococci > Thermococcales > Thermococcaceae > Thermococcus. The sequence continues at coordinate 9,772 of JAMOPD010000170.1, read as the reverse complement.
AAACTGTATCTTATCTTGAAGATGGTCAGACAGTGCCGATCTCATCACAGTTCAGACCGGTAAACGTTCATCATCCCTCACCCTTTTTCGGGCGAGCTTTTTTAACCTTTCCGTGAATATTCTTCTGCCGATGATGAGCGTTAGCCACTCTGATTGATGAGGAAAAGAGGGTTAGCTGAGGTCTCTTAGATTGACTTTCGGATTTTCCAATTCTGAAATTCAGAATTTAAATGAGTGTTATATGGAACATTGTCCTATTTATTACGGTGAGACCATGGAAGCTATTGAAATTAAGGGATTGAAAAAAAGTTATGGTAAGTTTTTAGCATTGAAAGGAATAAACCTAGAGATATATGAAAGAGAGATTTTTGCTCTTCTCGGGCCAAACGGAGCAGGAAAAACCACGCTTATAAGGATTCTGGCTGAGGGGCTTGGGTATGATGCAGGCGAGATAAAGGTTTTCGGCAGAAGGCTCAGCAAGGAAACTGCAAGGTTCATAGGCTATGTTCCTCAGGAGAGCATATCCTATGATCTACTAACTGTGGAAGAAAACCTGAAATTTTATGCTGATCTTTATGACGCTCCGAAGAAGAAAATATATGAGCTGATAGATCGATTTGCTCTGCCAAAGAAAAAGAAGGCTAAGGAACTAAGCGGTGGCTTCAAAAGAAGGTTGAATTTGGCAATATCCCTGCTTTATGATCCCAAGATTTTAATTCTCGATGAGCCTTCAATAGGTCTTGACGTTCCATCGAGAAGAGAACTCTGGGAACTTATACAGGAATTCAAGAAGGAGGGTAAAACAATACTTCTGGCAACTCATTACATGGAAGAGGCAGAGGCCTTAGCTGATAGAATAGCCATAATGAATGAGGGAAAGATTATAGCCCTGGGAACTGCAGAGGAGTTAAAGGCTCTCATCGGAGAGGAGAGTATCATAATGGTTGAGGGATTTCTCAGGGGTTTGAAAAGATTAAAGAGCGAATTCAGATTGGTTGAGAAGGAAGGTAGTGTCAGGATTCACGTTAAAAATCCAAAAGAAAGCCTTCCAAAGATAGTTGAAACCCTCGTTAAAAGCGGCAGTGAGATAAAGACCATTAAAATCGAAGAGCCAACACTTGAGGATGTTTTTCTAAAACTTACTGGGAGGAGGTTAGAATGAAACTTAGAGCTATCAAAGGGATAATCATCAAAGACTTGAAAGAGCTCCGAAGGGAAAAGATGGCCCTCTTCTGGATATTTATATTCCCCTTAATGTGGATTACTCTGTTCGGAACCATGTGGGGAGGGCATAACCCGCCAATAAGCTTGGATGTTGGGGTGGTTTATACATATACCAACGAAAGCTCAGCTTTCACAGCTTATGATGTTCTCAGGATCATGGAAAACGTAACCCTGGAAGGTGTTCATGTTTTCAAAATAAGGGAGTTTTCAAAGGAGGAATCGGGGATTAATGCTTTAAAACATGGTAAAATTGACTCTTTGATTGTATTCCCTTCTGGGTTTGGGAGAAATGTTAGCACTGGAAGACAGGCAAAAATCTATATATACTTTGACAGGAGTGACCCTCAACAATACCAGATAGTCAGAGGAACTGTTATGGGATTTTTCTCTGAGATGGAAAAGAAAATGAGGGAGAAAAGAATTGAAATCCAGCTTAAATATATGGAAGCTTATATCCCCAAGGAAGATAACATAAGCCCCGAAACCATAAAGGAGTATCTCATAGCAAGTGCAGAGCCATTAGAAGTTGAAGAGAAGGAAGTTTCTGGTAAAAGTCCAACGCCAATACAGTTCTATATAACGAGCTTTATTGGTATTCAATTCCTTTTTGCCACAATGCTCACAATAGGAACTGGAACGCTTGAGGAAATCGAAAAAGGAACGTTGAGAAGAATAGCCGCTTCTCCTGCCACTGCTTGGGATTTCCTAACAGGAAAAATGCTATCCACGTTTCTCATTATAATGGTGAGTATCTTTGTCGGTTTGGGTTATGCTAAGCTAGTTTTTGGTGAAACAATAGTACCGAGTCCTCTAGGGTGGCTGATAATCTTCATCGCCTCGATATTCTCAATGAGTCTTGGACTGACCATAGCGATGGCTACGAGAAGTATAAAATCTACAACTGCAGTTGTCAACTTCGTATCAATGCCCCTGCTCTTTCTTGCTGGTATAGTGATTCCAGAGAGCATTGTGCCCAGCTGGGCAAGACCAATAGCTAATTATTTTGCGCTTGGAAGGGCTTTGAAGGAATTCAGACTGCTCGAAATATATCACAGACCTGTAAGTGAAATAATGCCGGGTCTTGTTTTAATAAGCATAGAAACGGCAGTAGTATTTTTAACAGCAATAGCCCTCTATAAATGGGCGATAAAAAGACTGGAAGCTTAAAAATAAAAATCAAAGCATCTTTCCAAAGAACTCTAAGACGTGGGTTTCATAGCAGTCTCTGCTGATGTTTATTGTCCTAACATGGGCGGCTTCGCTCACCCAGAGATTAACCTCGGGGTTTATTTTCTTATTTTTCTTGTAGAACTCCTCAACTTCCTTAATCATGACGAGAGGGTCTTTCTTACCTGCTATTAAGAGGAGGGGCTTCTTGATCTTGTTGGCGTATTCTATAATATTAATAATCTTCCCTCGACTTATCCAGAGGGTAATCGGTTTGACAATGCTATATAACCATATAGGAAGTTTTGCAAAGTACTTCAGTCCCCTTGCCCCAGTCCTATCCATATAAATCGGAGGGCTGTCGGCTATACCACAACAAATCCTTTCATCTTCTGCCAGTGCTCTTATTGTAACTATTGCTCCCATTGAAAATCCAATAAGTCCTATTTTTTGAGCCTTAGCAGATTTGTTCTCTCTAATCCAGTCTACAGCTGAAAGAACATCGATTAGCTCTTTGTCGCCGATTGTGGTGTACTTCCCTTCACTTTTTCCATGGGCCCGGAAATCAAAGACAAGAACATTATAGCCGCCTTTAAGAAGTATTTCCAGCGTGGGTTTCATATATATCTCTTCCCATTTGCTCGCTGTGTATCCATGTAGGGGTATAATAGTCTTTTCGTTGCCCTGGTCAATCCACCATGCATGGAGTCTGAGTCCGTCTTTAGTTCTTATCCAGAGTTCCTCATATTCATAGCCATAGCCTAAGTCCTTAGGCGTCCAATCACCAATTAAACGTGGGGGAGATGCCATTTTATAGGCAATGAATGTTATAAAAGCAAAGAACAGTAGAATAATAAACAGAACTGCCCACACAATCATGTTATTACCTCCTGAGAGGTTTCAAGTCTTTTCATGCTCCATATAAGTGGCATCGCAACGAGGACAAGCAGGGCACCTATTGGAAAGAGAACCCTATAGTTCCCCCCTGCCAAATCGACCAGCGCTCCTCCTATAGTTCCAGCTAAAAGAACAGGTATTGATTTTGTTGCTTCAAAGACACCATAGTAACGGCCTGTAAATGCTTCCTTCTCGTATTTTGTAAGCAGATCTCCTATTACTGGATAGGAAGCCGCCACCAAAACTCCCCATCCAACTCCAGCCAGGAGGATAGTGATGAATATCTGGGTCTTCGTGTGAATGAACCAACCAACCAGTAGAGGTATCGCAAAAATCAAGCCTCCAAAGATTATGCTCAGTCTTCTGCCGATTCTATCGTAGATGTATCCCCCTGGAAGTGAGCCGAGTAAAACCGCAATATTGAACATGGCCATCAAATACAATCCCATTGAGGTAACCTTGTCTATTGCCGACTCAGTAGCTGTTCCATAGAGGATAAATGCAAGAATTCCATAAAGGAATATTGCTACAAACTCAAAGCTCATCCACCAGAGAATCTGGGCGATATAAAAGCGTAGAAAATCATGGTTTGTGAAAATACTTTTTACGTATTCTCCAAGGGATTCATCCTTTTCTATTTCGGGGGCTTTAGGCTCTTTAATCTTCAGGGAGATAAACAATGCTGCACCTACCAAGAAAACAGAGGCAATTGCAAAAGGTCCCCAGTAGCCTGTTCCATGTTTAGCGACCAGATATCCCCCAATGCCAAAGAGAAACAGATTTCCTGCCCATTCAAACAGTGTTATAAAGCCGCTTGCCTTTCCTCTCTGGCCACTCTCTATAGTGTCGGGCATTAAAGCTCGATACTGGGCAGTGTATAAATGGAGAGACAGATACAAGAAGGCTAAGACGAGGGCAAAACCTAAGAGAGGAACACCAAGAACATAGGCAGTATAAATCATCATAGATGCAATGCCAGCCAGGATACCACCTATAAAAATGAAAGGTCTTCTCCTTCCATGTTTCGATTTTAGAGTATCACTGTAATATCCGAGTAGAGGTGGAATGAATAGACCGATAAATCCCTCAAGGGCAAGTATTGTACCTCTAACAAATGCTGATCCGGTGTATGCAGACAGTAGTGGAAAAGAAAACCCTTTATTCAACGCCCATCCAAGGCTTCTGCTGAATCCTAGAAAAGACAGTCCAAGAACAATTCCCCAATTAAATCTTTTCTTTTCCATGCATTCACCCCCTCCTAATAAAGTAAAGGCTAAAACAAAATTAAGTCATTGAGGTTTTTATCATTTATCCTTTGGTTTATGGACGTCAGTCTATGTCGGGTACATAGTCATAGATATCCCCTTTGTGCTTGACTATATCTCCCCTCCTGACGAACTGAATTGAAATCAGTGCGAGAACAAAAAACAGCACTGAAAACACGAGGAGCGACTGGTAGCCTGTGACATCGATGGTATCACCTACAACAGATGGTGCAAATATGCTTGCTGCTTGGCTGAAGAAGTAGTATAGTCCAGTGGTCATGTCAACGACCATGGGGAGAATTCACATTGACATCCCCATCCAAAAGACCTGTTACCATATTAACCTTCATCTTTCCAGCAGCTGCCTGAAGACCGAGGTACAGCGTTACAATCATGACGCCAATACTCATCAACAGACTGATTGGAGGAAGATAGGAATATAAGCGTTGTAGAGCGCCCATATGATGCTTATACCAAAAAACCAAAACCCAGCAGGAATATCCTCTTATAATTAAACTCCACATCCATTTAGCCCCTCCATTAAGCGCCAATATAGAGATACTGTCAGGATAATTAACAGCTCGCATACTGGATTATCAGGCACTCTCACGGGTTATTCTAACAGCATCAAGAGGTTAATACAGAAAGCCGCAAATTAAATAAGGACAATGACTACCCTGAGAACTGGGGAAGAACATTGAACATAATGCTGCTTGGCCACAGAGGACTCAAAAGGTTTTATCCTGAAAACACTCTCCCAGCATTCAGAAAAGCCCTCCAGTATGGAGCAGATGGAGTGGAATTTGATGTCTGGCTAACTAAAGACGGAAAGCTCATAGTGATGCATGATAGATACTTCAGAACCAACGGAGAGACTTTTGATGTAAAAACCCTGAAACTGAGTGAGATAAAGCGCCTGCATCCCCTTAGAGCTATGGTAACCACCGTCGATGAAATTCTCAGAGAATTTCCAGAGGCATATTTTAACGTGGATGTTAAGGATATTGACGCTGTTGATGATGTTCTCAAGGTTGCTGGAAAGTTAGATGGGGTAATTTTATCATCCGATAGCCCTGCTATTCTGCGGGCTATTAGGGAGAGGGACGAAGATGTGAAGCTGGGCTTCTCCATAGTGGAGTGGAACTCACTCTTTAAGTTTCCTGTTCTTAGAAGAAAGCTTGGCTTGTATTCCCTCCATGTACCTATAGATGCCGTGGACTATGTAGGACTTTCAGCTCTTAAACTCCTCCTCAGATGGGCAAGGGGGATGGGAGTTAAAATAGCACTCTGGAACTATCAGCAGGATGAATTTAAATACCTCCCCTATCTTGTTAGGTACTGCGATATCCTGATCTCGGATGATGTCTCAAGGGCATCAAGGCTCTTAGGGAAAAGGCTTTTTAGATAAACTGTCTTTTTCTATCTGAGGCGGTAGCTATGGCAAGCTGGGAAGAGAACAGAGCCCTAGTTCTTGGACACAGGGGTTTCATGTCAAGATACCCAGAAAACAGTATTCTGGCGTTTGTTGAGGCCATCAACGCTGGAGCGGATGGGATAGAGCTCGATGTGTGGCTGACAAGGGATGGAAAAGCTGTAATCATGCATGATGAAAGCATAGATAGAACCTCAAGCCTGAATGGCCACCAGAAGGAGATGACGCTGGAAGAACTGAAAAAAGCCAACCTCGGAATGGGGCAGAATATCCCAACACTTGAGGAGGTCTTTGAGGTTCTGCCGGGAGATGCCCTCATTAACATTGAGATAAAGGACGTCGATGCGGTTGAGGAAAGCCTGAGAGTTGTTGAGGAGTTTAATGCCCTGGACAGGGTTATGATATCATCATTCGAACTTGAAGCTCTAAGAAAAACCAGAAGATTAAATGATAAAATAAGAATCGGTCTCCTCATTGATAATGAAAAAGTTGTCCCTAAGATACCACAGCTTAAAGAGGAACTTAAACTCTGGTCTGTAAATGTTCCGATGGAGGCCATTCCTCTGATAGGTCTTGAAAAAACCCTACAGGCGCTTCGCTGGATGCGCTCTTTAGGCCTTAGAGTTGCTCTCTGGACTGAAAATGACATCCTATTTTACAAAAACAACAATCTGACCAAGTTGAAGAGCTTATTCGATGTTGTGATAGCAAACGATGTTGAAAGAATGATCAAGTACCTAAAGGAGCTCGGACTGAGGTAAAGATTTCTGGCATTGATTCCAGCCAGCAAGGGCATAGGTAATTTCAAAGTGCACCTCTTTCTCTTCTATCCATGTTTTCCTTCTGATGCCTAATAATGAACTTCATCTGACCTTCAACAGACCTCCTTCCATCCACTATCATCCTTCCCGTGGCACTCCACCTACTCATATCCTCCGGATGGGATGTTCCATCTTTTCTCAAACTCAAGAATACAGAGATTCTGGAAGCATTCTCCATGCAGAATTTTTGAGCTGTTAATGCCCATCCTACCGTGCCGTTAATCCTGAGGGTACCCTAAGTTCTCATCATTAAAGATTGGTTTTGATGCTTGTAGATGCTAAGTGGTTGCTCATACAGGCGTTCAACAAGCACAACCAAAGACATGATGGGAATTAGGGTACTAGCTGTTTCATAAGAATCATTATAAATACTAGTCTGATGTTTCTCATGCTCCCTCTCCCAGAGGTTTTCTATAGAAAGTGTTGTTGAAGTTTAAATACTTTTTCTATTCATATTTTGATTACCACTAAGAAGAATTTGCAAAAATGGAAAATGCCCCTATCCCTGTGCTGGCCTATGCATGGGTAGCTTTTAGTTTTGACGGGAATCAGGGAATGGAAAATTCATATGCCCTCAAATTTCTGCAGAAAAATCTTTAAGTCAGTCTTGAAAGGTTCCTCAGCGACTTCAATCTCTTTGTTAAGTAGGAACAGAAAGCTATCGACGTCAGTAGCCTTTTCCTCCAGTTCATCTATCTTCTTCTTCACATTATCAAAATACTCAATATAAGGCCGAGCTTCAAACAATGCCTTCTCAATGCGATTTTTTAGCTCAGACATTTCTCCTACCCCCTACAAGTCAGTACATTTTCCATACCCTTTCCGTGGAATATCTCAATCTTATACATTCTTCCTGCCTCCCACAAACCAGTACCACCACTGTTTCTCTAGATCTTCCCTCTGGCCTAAGATAACGAAATATCTCAGTAGAATTAGATTTATGAAGAGCAGGAGGATTAGCATGATGTTATACTGAGGAAGTGTAGCACTCATAAATGCATAGTAATCCCAGAGAAAATGAAGGAAGATTGCCAGAAGGAAATAGTTCGTTAGAGAATGTATTTTACCTTCGGATTTTAGTCCATATCCAACTCCTACTATAGCGCTCCAGCTACCATGAGCAAAAGGGGTTAAAAATGCCCTTGTTACAGTGATTGCGGCACCATATCCAAGACCATAGAGCATGTTTTCTGTTGCTGCAAATCCTAAACCTGCAGCGATACCATAGACCACTCCATCCATGATCCCATCCATTTGACCCGCTTTAAAGGGTAATCTTATTGCCAAGGCCTTTGCAGGTTCTTCAACAATTCCCGCAACTAAGGCTAGATAAAAGGCACTTGCAGGAAGGAGAGCATATCCCCTTATCCAACGTGGAGTGAGTAGAGTTTCCAGTACAAATGCAACACCAACAGAGAGTGTAGCTCCAAGCAGAAATGTTCCAATAACATATTTTTTAGGCTCTGGTTCGTATTTATCTAAATGATAGAAGTACCACATTATTACAATTGCAGGGACATAGGCAAAAAATACTATCGTGCTCAGCACATCCATGATATCACCAATAAGACTTATTGTGAATCTTTATTAACATTCCTCAAATTTGCAGATTATGAGAGGGGAATCTGAGCAATAACACTTATAAAAATATTCAGAGTCTATATTTTCATGTTTTCAATCACGGTAGTATTGCTCAAGTTAATGTTTATTTTAATTCAAATGATATTTATAGTTGGGGTAGCACCAAGCCTATCCCGACCACTAATAAAATCCACACAAACCCAGAATCAACCTATGTTTAATCATGATATTAAAGTAGCTGTGCTTCTCCCTTTCCATAAAGAACATCCATTGAGTGTTATGAGGACTGCCCGATCAGTTGCCAACCAAACGTATCTCCCTGAGTTGATAACGGTATATGTTTTGATTGAAGGAGAGGATAATATCACACAAAGGAGCATCCCTGTATTGGTAAATTTCCTCCGTTTCAGAGGTATGAATGTTAAGGTTATATACACACGAAGCACATATATTGGAAAACCCAGAGCCATGAATCAGGCCCTCCCATATATTGAAGAAGATGTAATAATTGTTTTTGATGCTGATGACATAGTACCTGAGGATTATATTTCATCTGTAGTAGCAGAAATTAAAAAAGGTGCTGCTGCTGTTACAACGAAAGTATATAGAATCGGCGAGAAGCTCCATTCAAAATTTATTGCGTTAGACACATTCATATGGTATGACATCTATCTCCCAGTATATATGAAATTTGTTGGCTATGCTCCCATGAGTGGAGAGGGATTGGCTGTTAGGAAGGATGTTTTAAATAAGATAGGGGGATTTCCTGAAAGCCTGACTGAAGATGCATACTTAACTATCGAACTTGCTAGAATAGGAGAGAAAATTTCTTACATTGACTCGACCTTCATTGTTGAACGTGCTCCATTGAGCTTTAAGGCCTTGATAAATCAGAGAATGCGATGGTTTAAGGGATATTATGAATGCTTATATGCGCTATGGAAATACAGACGAAACTTAGGCCATCTGAAAGCTCTTAAACTTGCTATTACCTATATGGGGCCTGCAATCTCTATGGCAACAACATTAAGTTATACAATTTTCTTTTCCTATGTTTTTGGAGGTATATTTGATATAATTTCAATAACAAATTTAATCCAAGGAGCTATAAATGGTGTTCTATATTACCTTGCGGCATTTATGTTCTTTGGAGGGAATATGTTCTTTACTGGAATAATACTCTATTATTTTAGCGATACTAGATTTGAGAGCTATACTCCGTACATATATGTGGCGTTTGTCTACTGGTATATAATAGGGATTGTAGCATTACTTTCGCTCTTTTCTCCACGTAAATGGTATAAAACGGAGAGGATCAACAATGAAGGCTTATAAAATAATATTCATGAAAAAATTTCTTTTTATTCTCTTTTTTAGTCTTTACA
>JAMOPD010000169.1 GCA_027064745.1 Thermococcaceae archaeon | reverse complement strand
GAACTCATTCGGGAAGACAATTACATCCTCGGGCCTCTCTATCGTCCCGCTGATGACGTGTGGCAGGGCACAGGGAGAGTACTGCATGGTTTCCTCCTTTCCGATGACGGTTATTTCGGCCTTCCTGTCGAGCTTTCGAGCAAAAAGGGCGAAGTTGCTTCCGGCAGTTCCAGAACCGATGACAACAATTCTCATAGGAATCACCAGAGACATTTGAGCTTTATCCCTATAAAAATCTATTCCACTATCGCATCCACTTTCTTGCCATCACTGCGACGATGAGGGCCATGAAGACGGCTCCCGTCAATGCTTCAATTGCACTCAAAGCTTTGAGCCAGCCTGTTGGATGCATGTCGCCGTAGCCGAGGGTGGTGAAGGTGACGAGGGAGTAGTAGAGGGCATTGAGGAGACCGGAGATTCCTCCTGAGGTGCTGTTAGTGTAAATAGTCCCAATAGGAATTCTAAGTATCATTGTATGAGAAAAGCGGGATAATGCTTGGTACAGGATTGCATTTACAGTGATTACCCAGAAAGAGTTTAGGATAATTCGCCCCCAACTGGTTCCATAGAGTGATATCCAGTCAGCCAATACTATTTCTATCGCTGTTGAGATGTATGTATAGATTAAAAACATAATAGCTTCGAATTTTTGATAAAGTGTTTTTGCATTAGAGTATTTTTCTTTTGCACAATGTCTCAAGACTTTACGATAAGCACGACGTTCAAGGACAAACATTCTGTCAGCATCGTCACGTTTGCCTTCTTTCTCGTAGCTGAGGCGCTGGATACGGCGAGCTTCAGCTTCTGCTTCTGGGAGTTTGAAATGTTCCTTAGTTATTTGTATTCCTCTTTGAAAGATAGAATTTGAAAATGATAAATATCCATTAAAGTCTGTCTTTTCAAAATAAACAATTCTCTTAAATAATGATCCCTTAAACACTGCAGCATTGAGAAATTCAACGCTTTCAAATCTAACAGAGTCTTCAAAAGTAGAGTTTTCAAAATTTGCATTTCCAAAAACACATCGAGTAAAATAAACTCTCTGTTTAAATAGGGCTGAATCAAATGATACTAACTTACTAAAGATAGTACCATCTATGAATTTTACACTTTCATAAAAAATTGCTCCTTTAAATGAAGTTACACCATGAAATTTGGCATTCATAAAAGTAATTTCATCATTAAATTTTACACGCTCAAAAGTAACTTTTTCTTTAAATACAGTTTTTACACATTTAAGCGAGCTATTAAATGAAGCATTAGTAAAATCCACGCCTCTTTCAAATGTTTTTGCCATAATGCTGAAACTATCTTCCAAGGAAGAACTCCCTAAACAACTCCTTCTAAAGCTACACTTTTCTTTGAATATTGATCCATTAAGACGGATACCCTGTTTAAAATAAGTATTGTCAAACGAAATTTCCTTATAAAACATGCATCCCTTAAAACCTGCATACTTTTCAAAAATTGCTTCCTTAAATGAAAATTCCCCCTTAAATTTTGAACTAGAGAATCGTAGGTCATTTTTAAAAACAGCATACTCAAACGAGAATCTTTGATCCCACCTATTCCCCTTTTTGTCTTTGTATTCAATCGCCACCTTTGGAATCTCAGGAAACACGAATCCTCTCGCATTCACCTCTTTCTCAAAAACCAACCTTTTCACTTTCTCCCCATCAACTTCAATCTCCTCAACCCTCGGCTTAAACTTCTCCAAAAACTTCTTCCAAAATTCCCTCGCTTCCTCCTCACTCTTGTTCGGCTTATGAAAAATGCAGTACTCCTGGTCAGCCGTCTCGGGGTCGCAGTTTCCAAAGCGCTCCATCTTGCACATGGATGCTCACTAACCGAACTACGCCTTGAAGTTTTTATCCCTTTCGACGAACTCAAGGAACTCCGCCGGCGTCAGGATTAGGAACTCGTGCCCGTTTAATACGAATCTCCTTTCCCCATCCCTAAGCTTCAGAACATGCTTCTTGTCAAGGCTTATCAGAAAGCCAGCTTTGAGCGAATACACCACATCAAAGAACTTGTTATCGTCCGGATCGGACGAGACCTCAAACCTTTCGGCTGGCTCAACAAGGAGTGAAGACGCATGATTCTCGCTTGTCAGCTTGAAGCGGAGCACCTCAAGTATGACCCCGGAAGTGTAGGAGAAAAGCTTCCTTCCAACAACTAAATCCATGACCTTCCAGAGCTCCCGAAGGGATTTATAGCAGACATTATAACGACGTTGGTGTCTAAGACGACCTTGAATGCTTCCATTCCTCGTCCACTTCCTCAAGGAGCTTGTATGTCTCCCAGAGCTCTTCAGGGGACTCATAATGCATTAGGAAGAACCTCACAGCTTCTTTGATGAGTTCACTCCGGCTTGAGAATTCCCCAGTCTCAACAAGCTCATCAATTTCTCTCATGGCCCCAGGAAAAACGAACTGAGATCTTCTCGGTGGCAGACGTACAAATCACCGTAAGACAATATCCGGACAGAATATATAAATGTAAAGAAAAATCTCACGGCTCTACCACAGTCCCGCTGTGCTTACCCTTAATAACCTCAAACAGATGCAGAGCATCCTTCTTGCCCACGATGTATGTCTTTATTTTACCCCTCTGGATGAACTTCGCAG
>JAMOPD010000168.1 GCA_027064745.1 Thermococcaceae archaeon | reverse complement strand
CTTTTAAAGCGTTACATTCATTCCTATTTGAGGTGGTTCTATGAAGAAAATTCTCACTAGTTTCATCGTTGGACTTCTCGTTGGGTTAATGATAGTATGGGGCATAAACCACTTTGTTAGTATGGGAGAATGGAAGAATGTTTCCCAGACGCCTGTGGAGATTACTGACAAAACTACAGGTTCAAGTCTTTCAGGAGCAATTTTCGCCCAACAAAAAGGTGAGAAAAGGAGAGTTATTTTTGTAGGGACAGCCAAGATAACAGCCAGAGATAGTTGCGGCATCTTTATGCTCATCCCCAATGGAACTAGGGTTTTGAATAGGGCATTTATTTACAAAGATAGCTTGAACGAAGTGGGTCCTTGGGAGTATTCCATGACTCCTGCAGACAAACGAAATCACTTCGAAGAAATAGCGGTTGGCCCTTTTGCAGGTTTTCTGGCAACTGGTGAAGAAAAGAGACATGGAAATGGCACTGCAGTGATCTTCCTCCTGATAGACCCAGGTGAAAGGGAGAATATTACAATAACGATCTCCATTGGGGGTAAGGGGCATGTGTGCGCACTATCTTCAAAAAACGTTACTGTGTCGTTTAAACGATAGATGTCTAGTGACAAAAATGCTTCTCAAAAGTTAAAGAATAGAGAAGGGATTACTAAACTCATTCTTCCTTCAAAACCTCCTCAACGTTAAATCCTTCTTTTCCTTCAACGAGCTTGCGCTTGAAAAACTCCATTATGAGCTTGTAGCGTTTTGCCCTGTGTCTTGGTGAACCCCTTATGCTATGCCCATGCGCTCCTTTCTTAAATATTGCAATGTAAGCCTCTTTTCCCAAGTCCTTAAGCACGTGGTAGAACATAACACTCTGATCGAGCGGGCAGCGGTAGTCTTCAAGGCTGTGAATGATGAGTATTGGGGCTTTAACGTTCTCTGCATAGAATAGTGGGCTAAGCTTCTTGTAATTCTCGTTTTCGAGTGGATTTTCACCGATGACCTCTTTATCGAACCATAAACCTATGTCTGAGAAGGCATAGCTCGTCAGCCAGTAGCTTATACCGTTCTCGCTAATTCCGGCTTTGAACAAATCGCTCTGTGTTAGCGCCCAGTTCGTCATAAAGCCCCCGTAGCTTATTCCAGTTATTCCCACCCTTTCCTTATCTGCCTGGGGTTCAAGTTTGAAGAATTCTTCAATTCCGTTCATTATGTCCTGAAAGTCCTCCAAACCCGTTCTTTCAAGCACTCTAAGTGCAAAGCCCTCATCGTAACCGTTGCTTCCTCTTGGGTTGACGAAGACTATGTAGAAGCCTTTATCGGCCAAGAGCTGCATCTCGTACTTGAAGTAATATCCATACATGCCCTTGGGCCCGCCGTGAACAAAGACTATAACGGGAGCTTTCTCGCCTTCTTTTATATCTGGCTTGATGTACCAGCTGTCAAGCTCTAAATCAAGGCTCTTAAAGCGGAAGTGCTTTATTGGTCTCCTCTTGAGCTTGCTCAAAATGGGCCCGTTGTACTCGGTGAGCTGCTTAAGCTCGCCATCCCAGAGGAACACTTCACTCGGCATGGTGTCGGTTTGCTTGAGGAGTACAATCTTTCCGTTATCACTTACGTCAAACTCCATGACCCATGCATTTTCTTCAACAATCGGAATTAACTCATTCCCACTGAGTTTGTGGAGATTGATCCTTCCTTCTTTCGCCATTGTAAAGTATACACTGCCTGTTTTATCCAATTTCGCCATGCCATTATTGTAGATAAACTTTTCCGTAAGGGGCTTGACCTCCTCGCTGTCCCAGATGTAGAGATAATCGTGCTCACTGAGCTTGTCTTTCTTTGGTTTGCCATGGAGAACCAGTAATTTCCCGTTTGAATCAACTGCTCTAAACGAGACGTTTCCGAATATTTTTTCACTTTTGTCATCTTCGTAGATAAATATATCAAAGAGCTTGTAAGGGTTTTCCTCTTTAGGCACATTATAGACAATCTTATCTCCATGCCAAACTGCAACATTGAAGTAGGGCAAGGCAAATGACTCTATTGCAATTGTATCAATTACTTCCTCGCTTTCACTGTCAATTAACTGGAGCATTGTTTTCTCGCCATCTAAAAAACCTTTCATATCAAACCAGACAGGAGTTTTGTCTTCAAAGTATAGATACTCGTCCCCACGTCTCTTAAAGTCGGTTATGAGGATTCTTCTGCTGTCAGGCCCCCACTGAACATTAATTATATTCTCGTATTCTCCGATTTTCTTTCCACTCATACTTCTGAGGTCATAAAGCCAGAGTTCGCTTGTCTTTTTCTCTTCGCTTATTCTTACAACACTCATTTTGTTCCCATCGGGAGAGAAGCGGGGCATTGTGGCATTCTCTATAAACTTCCTTTCCCCATTTTTGAGGCTTTCAATTATTACTGTATTGTCATATTTGTCTGTTTTTAGGTTTGCCTTTGTCATGACATATGCCACTTGATTTCCATCTCTTGAAATCCTTACATCGCTCAAGTAGGAAAACTTTGCAAAGGTTTTTTCATCCCACTTCATTCAGACTCCTCCAGATACCTGTAAGCTAAGAGGGCGTAAGCGGCACTTCCTTTCCAGAGGACGGATTCATCAACGTTGAACTTTGGATGGTGGTGCGGATAAATTATCCCTTTTTCCTCGTTCCTGATTCCAAGGAGAAGGAAAAGACCCGGAGCTTTCTTTAGATATAGGGAGAAATCCTCAGCGCCCATTGTGGGCTTTGGTTCAACAATCTCCCCGAGAGGCTGTAAAGTCTCTCTTGCAAATTCTGCAAGGCTCTTATCGTTGATTGTGGGTGGAATGGGCTCTATTGTCAGGTCAAAGCTCGCTTCAACGTTATGTGCCTTTGCATACCCTTCCACTATCTCCCCCATCCTCTTTGTTAGGTAGCCTCTCACTTCCTCGTTGAAAGTCCTAAATGTGCCCAGGAGCTCAGCTTTTTCTGGAATTACATTGAACGTGTTACCTGCCTGTATAGAGGTAACGCTCAGAGCCACAGGCTCAAGAGGGTCAACTTCCCTTACGAGAATCTTATAAAAGGCCTGAGCTATGTCCATGGCGGCAGGAATTGGATCATTGGCAAATTGTGGTACTGCGCCATGTCCGCCTCTTCCCTTTATAACTACTCTAAATGCATCCGCTGAAGCTAAGAGAGGGCCTTCTCTTATTCCTATTGTTCCAGAGGGCAGCTCAGCCCATACATGAATCCCAAAGATAGCATCCACGTCATCCAGATGGCCTTCCTCAACGATGAGCTTTGAGCCGAGGCCGCCTTCCTCAGCAGGCTGAAAGATTAGTTTAACAGTTCCTTTTAGCTCGTCTTTCAGTTCAGCCAGGATTCTTGCGGCCCCAAGGAGCATTGCAGTATGGGCATCATGCCCACAGGCATGCATCTTTCCAGGGATTTTTGATTTGTATGAAACGTCGTTTTCCTCCTGGACTGGTAGAGCATCCATATCAGCCCTTAAAGCCACAGTGGGTGTTTTGCCCTTCAAAATTCCGATAACCCCAGTTTTTGCAGTCCTCACAACTTCATAACCAAGGCTCTTGAGTTCTTCTTCCACAATTCTTGATGTTCTGACTTCCTCATACTTCAGCTCGGGATGCATGTGAAAATCCCTTCTCATTTTCACTATGTAATCCTCAAGGGACTTAGCCCTTTCGATGATTTTCTCCATAAGAAGTCCCCTCCATTCGATGTCATTCATAACGTTATAATTGTGCTTTACTATTTAATGTTTTTGCAAAAGTTTTTAATTCAGCTGGGAAAACCACATGGATAGGTGAAAACATGAACGAAGAGCATGTGGTGGGTCTTATACTCGTTGTGAGTCTCGTTGTTTCTATTGCGCTGAGAACATACCTTGGAGTTGTAATAGCTGCCATAGGAATACCTCTTTATCTTGCATATATCTCAAGAGAACAGAACATAATGGCAAGCTCAAGGCTCTTTGATAAGGATCTTTTTATGATGATAGGTACCATGATAGTAGTCATCTTGGTGTTTGGATATTTCTCTGATCCGAGGGTTGGAATAATCCTGCTAGCGATTTTAATCCCCGTCTTTTTCTATGTGATGGATTATCTAAAGACCCGGAGAAATGCGAGTAATTAAAGACTGGAAATAAGTGAAAGAATCCCCTCTACATTTCTACTCCTCTTATATTCCTCAGCCGCCTCCATAATCAGGCTCAAAAAATCACTATTGAGCCCGAATTTTGTTATTATTCTCTTTGAAATTGAGTTGTCATTTAAGAAGAGCATCGCTATGGCCGATGTTAGATTTTTGGGCTTTCTAAAGCCAGCTTTCTCAAAATCGATAATCCATACACCCTTTCCAATTATTATATGCTTCCCTCCCTGAATCTGGCCGTGGTCAATGCCAAGAGCATCAAGAAGGGCCGTTTTCTTCACTATTTCAATGAGGTGCTGCTTTTCAACATCCGCGTAAAGTATGGGCTCACCAGGAGCAAACCTCCTTATGAGGTAGTCCAACCCTTCAAAAGTTCCATATTCAATTAAAGCAGGTGTTATCCCTCTACCTTCCAGCACTTTGATAATCTCAGCCTCTCGGGAAAGGTTATACCTGGGAGAATCTGGACGAGCGAGCTTTATTATGACATTCTCTTCATGCATTTTTCCTTTAAAGATTAAACTCGTCGTTCCCTTAGAGAAGGGAGACGGATTTTCAAACCCTTTCTCCTCCAGAAATTTATAAAACCTTTGAAACCTTTCTCTGGGAAATAAATGCTCAAACATGGCCTTTCGATAAGCTTAAATACCCAAAGGGATAAAATATTTTTGGTGGTCGGAAATGGTGACAGCTTTTATTTTGATGGTTACAGCCGCTGGAAAGGAAAGAGAGGTTATGGAGAAACTTCTTGCCATGCCTGAGGTTAAAGAGGCCTATGTGGTCTATGGAGAATATGATCTTATAGTCAAGGTTGAAACCGAAACACTCAAAGAGCTTGATCAGTTCATCACAGAAAAGATAAGAAAGATGACAGAGATACAGATGACCTCTACAATGATAGCTATCTGAACCTCTTTCTTCATTTGTTCATTTACCAATGACGAATTTCTCATTTGTTCATCATCAACCTTATTCTTTCTGCGGCGTCTTTGGCTTTATCTGAGATATTCGATAGAGTTCTAGCTATGTTGAGTATGTATATTCCAACTCCCCAGTTCATCTCCTTAGCGTTCTGAAAGACAAGCCTCATTAACTGAGTATCCAAATCATCAATTTTGTTCTCAACACTCTCAATTTCCTTTATCAGCTTATACTCATTCTCAATTTCCTTCTCGCTGAAACCACTTTCTATTACAGTATCCATTTGAACAATCGCCTTATAGACCAGCTTTGCAACCCTTATGCTCTCTTCAGCCATTTCTTTCAATGTAGTTTTTATCTCACTGGGGACTGTGTTAGGCTCCATCACGAGAAGCCATTTAGCAGTATCCTCAGCAGCATCTGCAACTTTATCCTGCATGTGAAGATATATCAGGATGTCTCCTCGGTTTACGGGCATGAATAATTTCGAGCTCAAGCTGTCCCTAATTTCCTCTTTTATTCTGTCAGCTATGTCTTCCAGTCGATCCACCTCTATAGCATACTTTCTGGCAGTTTCGTAATCACCAGCCTCCCAGCAGTTTATAGCCTTTTCAAGAGTCTCAACAGTCTGAATAACGACCTCAGCATGCTTTATGAGAGGCTTGAACGGACTCTTGGCAAACAGCTTTGTCCATACCTGCATATTATCACCCCACAAGCATTAAAATCTTAAATATAACTCCTGAAATTATTGCCGCCACAGGCACTGTAACAAACCATGAAATCACTATATCTTTAAGGATGTCTTTGTTTATTGCCTTTACTCCTCTGGCTAAGCCAATACCAACGACAGCACC
>JAMOPD010000167.1 GCA_027064745.1 Thermococcaceae archaeon | reverse complement strand
TTGAGATGGGCATCCCAAGAGAGGAAGCAACGAGCACAACCGTAGCAGCTGAGAAGTCTATGCTGAAACCTCTGGTGTTGGTGAGCTCCGTGATTTTCTTTCCTACGGTTTCCATTACTCTATAGCCGTAGGTGGCAACACCGATTGCAATACCAAGACCTCCCATAGCTAGAATCCATCTCGGCACAGGAACCTGCATTCCTGCTATTCCCATGCTTGCAACTGCATAGACAGCTGCAACAGGCCCTATGGCATTGGCAACATCATTGGCACCATGAGAGAGGGCAACATAGGCTGAGGTCAGCACCTGAACCTTCTTGAAAATTGCTTCAACACCGAGATAGGGATTAGAAACAGCAAAAATCTTCCTCTTTATCAAAAAGAAGCTTATCAAAAACGCCACAAAGCCTGCAACACTTCCATAGACGGCAACTCCATGAGACAGAGATTTTCCATGAAGAACCTTGAGATAGAACATCGTACCTATAACAATAAAGGCCATTCCAATCCACACAGGTGCCCAGAATCTGGCGCTCTTCATTGGGTTCTTCCTCTGAAATATGCTCTTGGTTATCGCCTTGAAGACAAGGAAAGCAACTATAGCGCCAAAAATAGGCGATAAAACCCAGCTGAGAACAACCTGAGCCATCTTGCTCCAGTTGACTATGCCTACTCCAGCATAGACCATCCCATAACCCGCAATTCCTCCGATTATTGAATGAGTAGTCGAAACAGGAAGCCCGTATTTAGTGGCAATAAGAAGCCACAGGGAAGCCGCTAGAAGCGCAGCCACAGAACCATAGATTAAAACATGTGGATCAGTTATTTTAGAGGGGTCTATTATTCCTTTTCTAACAGTTTCAGTAACGCTCTTGCCAAATAGATAAGCACCTGTAAATTCCAAAATTCCAGCTATAATGACAGCCTGTTTTGCTGTTATTGCACCAGCACCCACAGCGGTGCTCATTGAATTTGCTGTGTCATTAGCACCTATCGTCCATGCCATAAACATGCCGACAACGATTGTTATTAAGAGCCATGGATCCACAGTTATCATTGAGCTTCACCGTAGGGAGCTTAAAGAGGATATATAAATACCTTATCGAAATAGAGTATATTTATCTACGGAAGCTATATAGATTATATAGAATAGAAAAGAGAAAAATCAAGGCTGAACCTTTACAGGCTCAACAGAGATAGCTCCATTGGCTTCAGCAGTGACTCTAACATAATGATAAAAGCCTCCGCCAGAGGGAGGTGCATAAAGCGGTGCCCCACCTCCGCCCGTAACTAAAAACTTAACGCCATCCTTCTCCCCGTACCAGTAGATGTGCACATGGCTGAAGATGCCAAAGGCGTTGTATTCCTTCATGAGCTGGAGCAATTTCTGCCCTTGATCACGCCTCATTGAATGATCTCCTCTTGGTCTTGGATCAACTGGAGGAGTATGCATTACAATGACAGGTCTCTCATTCAGCTCTTTAGCTTTCTCAAGCTCTTCTTCAAGCCACTTCCACTGGGAGGAGCTCAAAGAGTAATCGTTTTCGGTATTGTCCATGAAAATAAAGCGGTAGCCACCAAAGCTGAATGAATAGTCCGGCGGGCCAAAATAACGATGATAGATGTTCTTCCCATCCATCTGGTATTCATGGTTTCCAGGTACGATAAAGACCGGTTTATCCCATTTCCACACCTTAAAGAGCTCTCCCCATTCATCAGCCCTTCCTGAATAGACAAGGTCGCCTCCATCAATCACAAAGACGCCTTTATCGTTATTAATTAAATCCATGATTTTCAGAAAGACTTTTGGTTGTTTTGTGCCGCTCCCGGGCCTGTGGTCTCCAACTGCAAGGAATGTAAAGTTAGTCACAGGTTTTGCATCCATCACAAAGCTCTGTTTATCTGTCTGAAGCCTAACCCATGTCGTCCCGATTTCCGCACTGGAGGGGATGTTCATAACCGATGGGTTGACATTTTCAATGACATATGTTAGCTTTGCCCCGTTATAAGTTCTGATGCTAACACTGATGTTGAAGCTCTTGGCATAGATGTAGACAGTTGAGCCATTCACAAGGCGTATAAAGCCTCCTCTGACAGTTACATTCTCCCCATTAACTATACGCCAGTAGTAGAGGAAAGGTTCCTTTGAATAAATCTCCTTAAGAAGCCAGTATTCTCCCTTATCCCTGATGCCATTCCAGTTGTTATCTCCTATTTCCTTTACGATGATTCCTTCAAACTCGCCTCTCCTCAGTGCATAGACGGGGTTTACCTTCCTTTTCCCATCTCTAACCTCCATAGCATATTCCAATGCAGCGCCAACTCCTGCCTTACTTGTTCCCGTAAATATCAGCCTATCCCTGCCCATCTCCTTGTAGATTACCATCACTCCCTGATCTCCTCCCACAAAACGAAGGCCCACCTTGTATGCAACATAGCCAAAGTAATCATTGAAAGTTATAACTATAGGCTTACCGCTGAGTAAAGGCCGGGCATCAGCAGGAGAAAGTATCGCAATACCATCTATGAATTTATCAGCAGGTCTTACCTTCGCGTTCGGGAAGTAATGCCTTGCTAAGTCTTCATAGCCCTTGCTCACGTAGATTACCTTTGAGTCAAAGAGCTGGCTCCACTTCTGAAGGAGCTCACCACGCTTATAGGATTTGAAATCTATTTCTCGATGAGAGGTTATGGTTGTTGTTGAGGATGTTGAAGTTGAAGTTAAAGTTGTTGTGGAACTTGTGGTGCTTGTAGTGATTGCAGTTGTGGAGGAAGCTGTTTTACTGCCAATGCATCCAGCTGAGAGAACAATCATTCCAACCAAGAAAAGGATCAGGAACTTCTTCATATACTCACCTAAAAAGCCTCTGGTTTTTTCCTTAAATCCCTTTTGTTCATGCTATTAGGAAGCTTGTAATGTTTTAAAGAATAATATAACAACCATTATCAGACACCCTTGGTTTTAATTAGGTTTAAATATTGAAGCATAGAAACCCTTTTGGTGATACCATGTTTGTTGGACATTACAAAGAAGTTCCAGAGAAAGATACCGGTTTTGAAGGTGTAACCATCAGATGGTTGATTTCCCCGAAACTTGGAGCGAAAAACTTCTCCATGCGTTACTTCGTGCTCAAAAAAGGAGCTGAGATTCCACTCCATCAGCATGACTGGGAACATGAGATATTCATTTTGAAGGGAGAGGGGGTAATAGGTAATGGAAAAGAGGAATTCTATGTAAAAGAAGGCAACTTTCTCTATGTGCCCCCTAACGAACCACACAACTACAAGGCATTAAGCGATACCTTTGAGTTTCTGTGCATAATCCCAGCAAAGAAGGAAGCAATACCTGAGGATGAATGGAGCGAATGATTTAGAAGGATCTATTATTTTTTTCCATTCATTTAGACGATGAGTGTCTAGATTCCATAATTCTACCAATTAAATAGGTTGTACTCGCCTTTTCTACTTTCACCTTTAAGAATTCGCCAATCGGCCCCTTGGGGAGTATTATCTCTTTGTAATTCATGGTTCTCCCTTCAATTCCTCCTTTTTTGCCTGCTCCATGAGTTAAAACTTCAATCTCCCTACCTGTGTAGCGCTGATTAATTTCATGAGCTATCTGAAGACGCAATCTGTGTAAAAGACGGGAACGCTCTTTCACCTTCCATCCAGGAAGCTGCTTCCATCTGGCAGCTATCGTCCCGGGCCTCGGCGAGTACCGGGAGACGTTTATCTTATCCGGCTTTACTCTCTTCACGAGCTCCACCGTGTTCTGAAAGGCCTCCTCGCTCTCGCCAGGAAAGCCCACAATGATGTCTGTGTTGAGGTTCAGCTCTGTAATCTCCCTTCTAAAAGCCTTTACTATCCCCTCAAACTCCTCAACAGTGTATGTTCTCCCCATCCTTTTCAGGATTTCGTCGTCGCCGCTCTGTACTGGTAGATGCAGGAATTTGTAGATTTTCTCATCTTGATAAACTTCAATAAGCTCATCGAGGAACTTTATCACATGATTTGGGTTCATCATACCAACCCTAACTCTGAATTCTCCGTCAATCGTCCTTATCTCCTCCAGGAGATTAGCTAAGTTCGTCCCAATGTCGAAGCCATAGCAACCGGTGTCTTCACTTGACAGCTGTATCTCCTTATACCCCTTCGCGAGTGCTTCTTTTACCCACTTCACAACGAGCTCTGGCCTGTAGCTCTTTAGAACGCCCCTGGCAAAGCGTGTTGCACAATAAGTGCATCCATTCAAACAGCCTTCGCTTATGGGCACTATGAAAGAAACACCGGGCTTCCACAAACGAGGGAGTGTGAGCTTGTCAAGGTTTCTCTCGCGCCAGCCCTCGACGCTTACCAGCTTCCCCCCGTGTTCCGCTACGCTTATCGCCTCGGCAATTCTGTCTATGCTTTTGACTCCTAAAATCGCAGAGACACGTTTATCTATGACGCTTGGGTTTATATGAGGCAAACAGCCAGTGACAATGACTTTTTTACCTGAATCAAGAAGCTCTTTAATCCTGAGGCGCATATGCTTTTCCGTTGGGTCCTTCACAGCACAGGTATTTACAATGACATAATCAGCACTATTCAGCTCGCTGATTTCATATCCAGCCCTAACCAGGAGGGCTTCCATAATTTCAGCATCTGCCTTGTTTCTTGTACATCCATAAGTTTCGATGTGTATCCTCATCATAGACGGCTTTGATAGCCCATTTAAAAACTTAATTGGACTGAATTAGATACTGTTAGAATAAGTGAAACAGCACATCAGATAGTTATGTATCAGATTTTTTTCTTCGGCTATCCATCACAAACAGGGGAAGCCCAAGCACAGCAAAGACTATTAACGCCCCGGACATTGGATTTTCTGTTCTCACATAAAACGTCACTACAATGAATTTAATTATCAATGCAACGAGGAATATACCAATATTAAAAACAGAATGCTGAACTCCTCCGGGATTTGCATGAATGAAAATTCCAATAAGGCTTATGATAAAGATACTGTCAGGATAATTAACAGCCTACATACTGGATTATCATCAGGCGCTCTCACAGGTTATCCTGACAGTATGCTTGATAAATACCCAAAGCTTTATAAGGCTCATGAACAACTAAGAACAGCGCTCTTCTAAGAGTGCTTAAAGTTTGGAAAAGTTGGTGTTAGATATGTATGGAGATAGATATGGATTTGGTGAAAGGAGTTATGAGGCTCCGGTTAAGGTTGGAGAAAGGTACACAGTCAAGATCGAGAGCATTGGTAAAGGCGGAGATGGCATAGCCAGGGTAAAAGGATTTGTTATTTTTGTTCCGAATACTCAGGTTGGCCAGGAAGTTGATATAGTTATCAATTCGGTTAAGAGAAAGTTTGCTTTTGCTGAAGTTATTTGATTTAAAGCTTCAACTCACGTATTCACCACCCGTTAGGGCTTTTAATCTTTTCTTTTGTGAATTTGATACTGTCAGGATAAGTTAGAGAGCCCGCTTAATAGTTATAACTGGACATATTATCAAGCGCTCTCACAGGTTATCCTGACAATATCGTGAATTTACATACAGTATCTTTATCAAGAAACAAATTAGCATACAATGCGTTCTAAACCTCTGGTTCAAAAAATACTTTTATTATTTTTAAATTTAATGGAAACTGAAAAGTGAAGTCCCCTCAAAGGGGTGAAAAACCTTGAAGAAAACCTTCACAATTAATGAGGTTTATCGGATAGCAGGGGAAGCAAAGCTTGTTTTTTATACCGAGGGTGAGATTGTAAAAGACTCATATTTCATAACAACAGCTCCTGTGAGAGGCTTTGAAAAGCTTATTATCGGTAAAAATCCTCTTTTTGCTATTGAAGCTGTGATGAGGATATGCGGCATTTGTCATACATCACATGGGATAGCAGGAAGTGAAGCTATAGAAAACGCCCTTGGGATAATGCCACCAAAAAATGGATTGCTTCTACGAGAAGCTCTTGGGTTAATTAACCGGATTCAGAGCCATATTTTACAGTTTGTCATGATAAGTGGAGATTTTTTGATTAAAGAAAAGCATGAGGAGATCCTATTTAAGCTTATGAGCCTCCATGCAAAAGTAAGTGACTATCTACTAAAGCTGGGTGGAGCAGCAACACACCCCCCAAATATTACCATCGGAGGCACACTTAAACCTCCAAAGGAGAGCATCATTAACAATCTAAAAACCCAACTTCCGAATATAATGCTCCAATGGAAAGAGATAGCAGAAATTCTGTTAGATGAAAATATTCAAACAGATATAGTAACAGAACTAAAGGATAAAAAAATAGAAAACAACTACATAGCAAGCCATCTATTTTACGGTGACCGTTTTAACATTTTAATAGAAGACATCAAGACTATGCCTTACTATGAATATCGGAGTGATTATAGTGAGAGTAATAGATCGACGACATTGGTTGCATTTTATGAAGGAAAAAAAGTTGAAGCGGGCCCACGAAGTAGATTAAAAATCTACCACAGTTTCAAAAATAAATCACTCTATGGAATTCACATCGCCAGGGTTGAAGATGTTACATTAGCATTCCACCGCCTTGAAGAGATCCTGGACGAAATTAACTTAAACGAACCTTTTAGAACAAAAAATATAGTTTTTAGTCCAGGAAAAGGAGTTGGAGTTTACGAAGCTCCCAGAGGAACATTAATTCATTATATTGAACTTGGTGAAGAGGGACGAGTTCTATCCTCCAAAATAGTTGTTCCAACAATGTTCAATATTCCCGTTATGGAGGATATGGCGAGAGAGCTAAGTATCAAAACCGCAGAAGCAGTAATACGCCTTTATGATCCCTGTATCCCCTGCACCACCCATATAGTTCGTTTAAGGTGATACAAATGGAAAAACTCAGAGTTCTCCATGTTGATGTTGGAGGATGTGAAGGATGTAATGTCAGTATCTTACGTGCTTATCCAAAACTTATTGATGTGATAGAGCTAAACATGAAGTATTTGATGAATCGTGAATGTGACTATTCAGAATATGAAATAGCAATAATTACTGGTGGAGTCTGTATGAATGAACCTAGTACAGTAGAAAAACTTAAAGAAATAAGGAAACATGCTCACACTATCATTGCATTTGGCTCATGTGCAACTTTTGGCGGAATACTACGCTTTTGCCGTGGTGGGCAGGAACCAAGACCAGATCATCGGAATTTTCAGCCCATAAATAATGTGATCAAAGTTGATTATTCTATTCCTGGATGTCCGCCTACCCCTCAAATGCTTCAGTCGTTCTTTAAGTATTTTATAAGTGGAGATGAAAGACGTTTAAGGATATTTAAGGTATGCTCAGAAATTAAGAAGCTCAGCGGTTTTGATCTCATAGACGACATAGTTCTCCCCGGATTGTGCATTGGCTGTGGAGCATGTGAACTTTCCTGTCCAACTAACGCAATTAAACTTATAGACAAGAGACCCAACATAATCCAAGAAAAGTGCATCAGATGTGGTACTTGTTATATAAGATGTCCCCGCGCTTCTCAGCTTCTTTGTATGGGAGGTGGATGAGATGATAAACATCACAGATAGCCTTCTAGGAAGTATCTTTGATATATATCTCGCAAGAGCAACAGATAAAGAAATACGACAAAGAAAAGTAGCCAGTGGAGGGGCTGTCACTGCATTATTAGTGTATGCTATAGAAAATGGCATAGTAGATGGAGTAGTAACTGCCAAAAAAACGAAAGGGTTAGAAGGAGAGGCAATAGTTGCTCGTAACAAAAAAGAGCTATTAGAAGCTGCTGGAAATAAATGGAGCATCGTTCCATTTGCAGCCAGATTAAAAGCAAAAATAGAAGAAGAAAATCTAAAAAATGTTGCTGTT
>JAMOPD010000166.1 GCA_027064745.1 Thermococcaceae archaeon | reverse complement strand
ACTTCCTACTTATCCTGCACTTCTTATAACTCATCGAACTCCGCATCTTAAAATGTGAATCCTAAAAGAGAAAGTCAAGAAGCCCTAATATTAAAGCGCTCGGCCAAAACCTCACGCACTATATTCCTGACTGTTATTGCATCCTCCTCGAGATGGAATATTTGCGTCCTTCCATAACGTCCTTTGGAGACGGGCCGTCTAGTTATCAACCCCTCAGACTCCAGCTTTGCTCCAATATAGTTTATCACATGCTTCATGGTCTTCGGTTGCCAGTCCAAGGCATCGCAGATCTCCTCATACTTCAGGTAGAGCTTGCTACTGTCAATGTAACGGTGACCTTCCTCCATAAGCACGGCTAAGGCGTACAAAAGCAACAGCCCATTGACGTCAAGCCCTGAAATGACTTGTTTCAGGACGTTCCGCTCCACGACATCTACTGCCCGCCAGATGGTCTTCTCAGTTATCTTCCCGTCTTCCGCCTCAGCCGGCGCCTCCCTCAACACGAGAAAACCCCACCTCAGATCCTTGCTCTCCCTCTTAATGAGAGCCGCAAGCAACCTCAACGCAACATCCTCCACTGTCCCAGGGGCAAACGCCTTCTCAACCCTGTCCTTGAGTATTGCGTAGAGCTCGTTAACGTTGTAGTCCCTGAAATAGACGAATATGGGTGCCAGCGATGAAAAAGAAGGAGCAGAGAGCCTCTCAACGATGCGGGCATTATTTGTTACGAGATATACAGCGACTGCTATCCTCTCGACCCGTTCATTGATACGAGAGAGACTGTAGACGAGGCTGTCAACGGGCTCGTCCCCTGGCCTCTTCCGAAGTTTATCTATCTCGTCCACGATCAGGAGGTACCTTGAGTCCGTCTCTCTCATGTGATTCACGATCATTTCATATATATCTGCTATGGCCATTCCCAAGTTCACGTTAAGGCCCAAACTACGGGCAAGTTCGTACAGGGTTCTGCGATAAGTCAGATCTTTTGCAGACACGTATATAGCCCTAGAATCAACGTCATGCTCAACCGCCGTCTCATTGTAGGTTTTTTCCAGCATCCTGACGGCCACAGTTTTTCCAACACCAGGAGGCCCGTGGACTACTATGTTCTTCACAACGGAAGAGAAGAGAAAGTCCGCTGCATGCCTAGCTATTTCCTCCACTTCTTTCTCCCTGAAGAGAAGTTTTGATGGGACGTAACTTTCAGATAGATATTTTGGATTTACCAGTATTTGCGAGGTGTTCTTGCGCTTTATGAATACTTCCTTCATTTTGTCTGTCATGTTCTCTCCTCCACTTCCTAATCAGAACTCCACTTCCTAAATATCCCCTGGTATTTATATATATTTCTCCATTTCCTACACTTCTTAACCTTTACAAATGTAGGGGGGTGGGGGTGTGTTAGGAAGTGGAACGACATATTACACTATATTTAGGCATTTTAGTTACTTTTTGTTACTAAATTACTACAACTTCCTTATAGGTTAAATAACTGATATATCATGAAATTTGGGTAAAAAAAGAAAATAAACAAACAAAACAGAGCTAAACGATCATATCATAGCTCAGATATGTGTCAGAAGAGCTAACAATAATTGCATATTTTCCAACATAAGACGTGAAACTTTTTTCATACGAAGTGGAGACTTTGAGTATCAACCAATTTTCCCTATCCTTGTCCACTTCCTAACACACCCCCACCCCCGGTGTAATCAACAATGCATGAATTAAGTATGGGGATGAGTGAAGATGCAGGGAGTGGTGTAGGGCAGAGGTAAGAGCACAGGGCCAGAATTTTTCTCGATAGAAATGAAGATGCTGGCGGTACTTCCGTTTTAACTTATTGACGAGGCCGTTCTAGCGCTCTGTGCTTTCTCACTCAAGCAGCCGATCAATGTCTACTGGAGGAGTTGGAAAGTCGGAATACTCCAAAAATTGGAGCTATAAAGTTACCTTTTTCTTTTGAAAGCCTCGCCGTTCACGGCGGGGAGGAGATCAGATACTTTGTCCGGTGTCTTGTCACCTCTGCTTTAGGTTCACTTGTAGGTGAACGTAGCCACCTTCGAATGCAGGCCGTCAACTAACCTCGACACAATTCACCATTTTATCAAATAATAAAATAATAAATGTATAAAATCATAAAATTATATAAGGGTACAATGATAAAACAAGGCGGTGGTACTGTGAGCGTTGTTATCAGCATAGCAAATCAGAAGGGTGGAGTGGGGAAGACCACAATAAGCCTAAACTTGGCTTATGCACTCGCCAGGAAAGGCTATGACACTCTTTTAATCGACATAGACCCCCAGTTCAACCTGACGTTCGCCCTGCTGGGCATGGACATCATGAGGTACGGGGAGAACAACATTGGAGAACTGCTGATAAAGAACGGCGTGAAGCGCGAGGACGTTGAAAACGCAACGATCAAGGTGGATAAGAACCTGCACCTCATCCCCTCCCACCTGAGAGTTTCCGCAATTGAGAGGCTTCTAATGACGTCCTACATGCGAGAGCAGCGCCTGAGGATGGTTTTGGAGAAAGTCGAGCATGATTACGACTTTGTTCTAATAGACAACCCGCCAAGCCTCGGGATATTTCTCATAAACTCTCTTGGGGCCTCCGACTACGTGCTAATTCCGACAGAGCTTGG
>JAMOPD010000165.1 GCA_027064745.1 Thermococcaceae archaeon | reverse complement strand
CTTCTTCAGGCTCGTTGAGGAGCTTGGCGGAGTCCTTGGGAAGAAGGACATCCGCATCATTGTCACGCCCGCGGGGGAGTTATCAGAAAGCGGAGAAGTTTACGCACAATTCCACAACGGCTGGAGGCTCTACTACAACAAAAGACTAACCCCGAGGAAGTGGAGCTATTCCGTAACACTGAGGCCGGACTTCTCGCTGTTTACTGGTGATCCTGACGAAACTGGAACAGAGCTCGTTGGGGTCTTCGACGCGAAGTTCAAGCTCGATGTGGTGGACGAGAGCGTAGAGATTGAAAACTTTGACGAGCTGGATAAGATGACCGAGAAAACCGGAAACTACAAGACTTGGGCAAAGCTGGAGGACATCTACAAGATGCACACATACAGGGACGCGTTAGGGTGTAATTTCGCGGTGGTGCTGTATCCCGGGCAGAGGAGTGTGTTTTTTGAGGTTAACCATAGGAAAACCAGAGATTTTGAAATAAAATCCCTATTAATTGAAATCCCCAGCGGAATCGGATATTTGAGTTTTATTCCGGAGGTGAGCAAATGAATGAATGTAAGGATCTAGTTTATGTTTTGGAGATATCAAAAGGGGTTTATGGAGAAGAATGGAAGAAAGTTAGTAAAGACACACTAAACAAGGTGGCTAAAATTCAAAACATCCTAAAAAACAAAGTTCAAAAAGGTGAAGAGTTCACAGATAAAGATGTGAGAGACGTTCTGTTGATTAAATCTCAAATCCCTAAAAGTAGCAGGAGAATCTTCCAATACTTGTTGGGCAGGAATAAGCCTCAGGTTTTATTATCCCTGTTTAACGAAGAAAATTTTAAAGATTTAGTTAGAACTACAGTAATTGATAAATCCATAGGATTTAAAGAGATCCCCTATTATTTTGAACAGATAACCTCAAAAGTTAAAGGTATAGGTAGGATAACCCTCAGTGCTTGGATTTCAATTTTAAGACCCGATATGTTTATCCCTTTAGGAATAATTCCCTCTAACCTTTATGCTCATGTCGAATGCCCAACTTTAGATGAAAGCAATGTGTCCGAATATTACCGAATCATACAAAAAAGTGCAAAGATGGCAGGTATTTCCAACTTAATAGAAGTTGCCTTTTACTTGATTTACTTTAAGAATGAGATCTATCCCAACCTATATGTTGAGATAGCATCTAAATTCATAAGTAGTGCTCATGTAGGGAAATATCTATTTTTTGGTTATACTGGCCCTCTTTGGGAGATAGAAGAGAGAAGGCAAACTATTCCACAGCCAGAGGATATAGTACTTCATTTCTTGGATAACGACTTTATTGGCATTTCTCGCATAACACAAGTTAGGGGCCTCTCAAAATCACGCTTTGAAAATGGACACGCGTATACAGAAGGTATAAAACTCGCTGAGGATGGAAGTATTTGGAACACCTCAAAGACATCAATCATTAAGCAATTGGAGAATTTTCGGTTACTCTCACCAACACACAAAGACATAGTGGATGATTTAATGAATTCAAATGAATACGTTGTGTTCATTGCCGAATTAGAACCATACACAAGAAGTACTCAAGATATCCTTAAAAGGCTCATAGCTACAGGTAAATTGAATATTAAATCAGAAACCTTGTTTAATACTAGAGGTATTGAAATTAGGAAAATAAAAGAGAAGCATAAGGTGTATGAAATGATTATGAGAATGGAC
Organism: Thermococcaceae archaeon; assembly: GCA_027064745.1. GTDB lineage: Archaea > Methanobacteriota_B > Thermococci > Thermococcales > Thermococcaceae > Thermococcus. The sequence continues at coordinate 951 of JAMOPD010000165.1, read as the reverse complement.
AAATCCCCTATGCTCCCAGATTTAACATTAACAAGATATTATTTATCCATGGACTACCTCTATCCTCCTCATCTCGTTTCCCAATTCTATACGGCACTCAAAACCAAGGGCTTTGTAATCCTCTCGGGCCTGACGGGAACCGGAAAGACAAAGATAGCGCAGGAGCTCGCGGAACTCCTCGATGGCTCTAAGAACAACCTTTTGTTCCTCTCCGTCCGCCCGGACTGGAGGGATTCCAAACCACTGCTCGGCTACTACAATCCATTAACGGGAGAATATCACAAGACTCCCCTCTTGGAGTTCATATTAAGGGCCAAAGAAGACTATGAGCAAAACAGAGAAAAAGCCATGCCTTACTTCATCATCCTCGACGAGATGAATCTCGCCCACGTCGAGTACTACTTCGCCGACTTCCTCAGCGTCCTTGAGAGCGGGAGAGACGATGATGGATTCACCAGGGAGAGCATAAAGCTCCACGACAATGACGCCGTTGAGACATTCCAAGGCATACCTAAGGAACTCAAACTTCCGCCGAACCTCTATATAGTCGGAACCGTGAACATGGACGAGACCACTTACTCCTTCAGCCCAAAGGTTCTGGACAGAGCTTTCGTGGTGGAGTTCCACGACGTTGAACTTGAGGAGTATCCACCGGAGAGAATCAATCTATCAGAGGAGGAAGTCGAAAAGCTAAGAAACGCTGTTCTTGACGACCTTCGCGGTGAAAAGGGCAAATTCCTCGCCCGTTCGAAGGAAGAGATAAACAAAGCCGTCAGAGAGCTAAAAGACACAGAGTACTGGAGAGTTCTCGTTGAACTTAACAAGGCCCTTGAACCCTACGACATGCACTTCGGCTATCGCGTCGTTGACGAGATTGCGCTGTTTTTCCAGAGCGCCAGGGAAAGCTGGAAGAGTGGCATCGTTGAATTCGAAAACGATGACGAAATCTTT
>JAMOPD010000164.1 GCA_027064745.1 Thermococcaceae archaeon | reverse complement strand
CCTGAGGAAGGTGGAGAAAAATGATGGGAAAGCCAGAGAATATTGTATTGCTTGATAAAAATGGTTACAGAATAGATGGCAGGAAGAAGTATGAACTTAGAAAAATCCATATGGAAGTTGGAGTATTAAAAAATGCTGATGGTTCTGCTTACATCGAATGGGGAAAAAATAAAATTTTAGCTGCCGTTTATGGCCCAAGAGAAATTCATCCGAAACACCTCCAGAGGCCGGATAGGGCAATACTTCGTGTAAGATACAACATGGCTCCGTTCAGCGTTGAGGAGAGGAAAAAACCCGGTCCGGATAGGAGAAGCGTGGAAATCAGCAAGGTTATTAGAGGAGCACTTGAACCGGCTGTTATTCTCCAGCTCTTCCCAAGAACAGCGATAGATGTTTTCATTGAGGTTCTTCAGGCAGATGCTGGAACCAGAGTCGCTGGCATTACCGCTGCGTCATTAGCTTTGGCTGACGCTGGGATTCCAATGAAAGACCTAGTGGCGGCATGTGCCGCTGGTAAAATTGAGGGGGAAATTGTCCTTGATCTGAACAAGGAAGAGGACAACTATGGAGAAGCAGATGTACCCGTTGCAATAATGCCACTAAAGAATGACATCACACTCCTCCAGATGGATGGATATCTGACTAAAGATGAATTCAGTGAAGCTGTGAAGCTTGCAATAAAAGGTGCTAAGGCAGTCTATCAAAAGCAGAGAGAAGCTCTTCGAGATAAATATCTCAAAATAGCCCAAGAGGTAGGTGAATGAAAATGGAAGTTATGGCATCAATAATGAGGGATCACATCATTGAGCTCCTCAAAGAAGGCAAAAGGATTGATGGCAGGGGCCTTGAAGATTACAGAGAGATTGAAATAAGAACCAATGTTATTGAAAAAGCTGAAGGCTCTGCATGGGTCAAACTTGGAAACACCCAAGTTCTCGTTGGAATTAAGGTTGATATGGGCGAGCCTTTCCCAGATTTGCCAGAAAAAGGAGTTATGACAACAAACATTGAACTTGTTCCTCTGGCATCACCGACATTTGAACCTGGGCCTCCTGATGAGAATGCTATCGAGCTTGCCCGGGTTGTAGACAGAGGAATCAGAGAAAGTCAGGCAATAGAACTTGAAAAACTCGCAATTGTTCCGGGGAAACTCGTTAGGGTCATCTTCATAGACGTTCATGTTTTAGATCATGATGGAAATCTGGTTGACGCTGCTGGTATTGGTGCAATCGCTGCGTTGATGAGCACGAAGATGCCAAAGGTTCAGTATAATGAAGAAAGTGATGAAGTCGAAATTTTGGATGAATATGAACCTCTTCCAGTTAGAAGAATCCCAATACCAGTTACCTTTGCAAAGATAGGGAACACAATGCTCGTTGACCCCAATCTTGAAGAGGAACATATCATGGAGGGCAAAATAACAATAACCACAGATGAAAATGGCAACATTTCAGCAGTTCAGAAGAGCGAAGGGGGAAGCTTCAAACTTGAGGAAGTGATGTATGCTGTTGATATGGCGCTGAAGAAAGCTGCAGAAATTAGAAACATCCTCCTCAGTTCTATAAAGGATTAATCTTTTTACTTTTTTCTCTGATACTGTCAGGAGTCAGCTTGCATACCGGGTTTATCATCAGCTCACAACTTATCCTAACACCATCTTTTCTTTCAAAGAGGTTCATAACATTACATTAGTCCCTGTATTCATTACAATCCCGTTCTTTGGAACAGAGAAGAAGTCAGCTTAATTATCTAAGAACAGGAATCCAAAAATTCAGAAAGAAATATAAACACAAATGTCCAAAATAATTCAGCATTATGATTAATTTGGGGGGAATGAAATGGGATTGTTTGATAGTATAACAAGGAAAGAAAAACCAAGAAAAAAACCTCTTGCTCCAATTAAAAAGGAAGTTCAAGGAAGTGATATTGATGTGATTCCGCTGGAAGAGGATGTTCTTGCTAAAGAGATTATAAAACCTGAAATAAGATACATCAGAAAGATTGTTGTAACAAGCTATTCTGATTTAGAAAAAATCTCAGAAGAACTCCAAAATGGCAATATCGTTATAGTTGATTTAACCCCTCTTGAGACCAAGCAAGAAGTTCTTGAAAAAGTTGCTGAACAGATAAAAGGTATAGTCAATGCATTGGGCGGCCAAGCCGCCAAGATATGCAAATACGAGGTAAAATTACTCGTAACGCCCGCTGACATTAAGATAGCTAAATGATTCCTTTTATTTTTCTGATGTTCTTCAACGAGATTATCCAGACCATGAATTTATAAAGCATCGATCCTTGGGGTGAGAGCATGAGTGAGATTCAGGAAGTTCATCTCGGAGACTGCCCAATATGTGGTGCTAAGAACAGCCTCAAGGCGTTTCAGCATATTCATGAGATTCCCTACTTTGGTAAGGTCATGGAATCAACGATAATCTGCGAAAAATGTGGCTACAGAAACGCCGACATTATGATACTTGAGGAGAGAGAGCCGAAGCTATACACAGTAAGAGTCGAGGAAGAGAAGGATCTCTTCACCAGAGTTGTGAGGAGTAAAAGCGGAAGCATAGAACTTGAAGAGATTGGGGTTAAAATAGAGCCCGGTCCAGCGGCTGAAGGCTTCATAACAAACATAGAAGGTGTCCTTGAGAGAGTCAGGGAAACTCTTCTGA
>JAMOPD010000163.1 GCA_027064745.1 Thermococcaceae archaeon | reverse complement strand
CATGGAAGAAATCTACAGAAAAGGCCGTTCCCTTAGCGTCAACGTCGTGGCCGGCACTCAGTACCTGTACAAGCTCCCGATGTCATTGATAATGGGCGCGGCCCACATCGCGGTGATAGGTGCCCTCGCCAGTCCCAAAGATTTAGACATCCTGAGAGTGGCCATCATGGACGGTGAGCGGCTGAGGATCCCCGTCGAACACGACAGCTTTGAAGAGTTCCTCAAGCGCCGGAGGAAGAAAGGCCGCGGCTGGTTTTCCTTTGATAGGGAATTTACCGTCAAATTGTATTTTCGCCCCAATCAAAGCTTTTAGGGAGGTGTTAAGATGGTGTGGCCATTTAAGAAGAAAAAGAAGGCCAAACGCCAGCCAGGTATTATTATGAGCGACGAGCAGGTTGCCGAGCTCGTCCGCCTCGACGAGTTCAGCCTTGAGGAGAAGATTGAGGAGCGCGTTGAGGAGAGGCTTAAACAGCAGAGAATCCTCGCGCAGAGGATGAGTCAGATAAAGGAGACTTATCAAAAGCTCCTCATCGCCGTGACGCCCGAAGAAGGCGCAATCATCCTCGGCTACCCCGAGGCTTACCTCATCAACTACGACGAGTACTGGATCTACTACCAGGAACGCCCGCCGAGCTGGCTTGACAGCGTGTGGTGGAGCCTCGGCAGGTTCTTCGGGAAGAAGCCACCACACAAGATCCTCAAAGCACACAAGAAAATCGTGCAATGGAACGCCGAAACAATAACAGTTTACTGCAAGACGATTGAAGAGATCGTTGGCACCGGACAGCAGGAAGCCATCCCGATGGTAGTTCATCCAGCCATAACGCGCGGTTGGGAGGCTTACGAGGCAGTAAAAGCCGAGAGGGACAAGTACAGGCAGAAATACTTCGACCTCCTCCACGAAGCCAAGCGCGAGGTCGAGCTGGCTCTGCAGATAAACCCGCGGGTCAAGGTGTACTGGAAGGAGAAAGAACAACAGGGCAAAAAGACAGAGGAACGCTTCGGTGGCACCGAGATGACCTTCGAAGAGAATCCCATCAAGAGAGAACTCAAAAGCATCCTGGAGGGTAAGTAATGGAAACCACTGAAGAACTACCACTCAGCGATGAAGAGCTCCTCAAAGAGCTCGCCAGCCAAGACATTGCCGAAGAACCGGCACCGGCAAAGCCCACCACGAAGCCAAGGGAAAAGACCCCAACATGGGGCCTCAAGAAAAAGAAAGAGCTCAACGAGGAGATACTCAAGGAGATTCAAAAGAAACTCGCGGAAGCGTGGGAGCTCATGGGCACCGAGTACGGGCGCAAGCTCATCGAGGACGTGGCCGTTGAGGTAAAGAAACTCTGCATCATCAACGACCTGCCTTAACGCTTTTCCGTTTCTACGGTAGAAAACTTTATAAGGTAAGCCCTCTACCGCATACTGGTGGGGTTAATGCTCAAGGTTCAGGTTCGCAAGCAAATCAAGAGGCAGAAAAAGAGGGGCAAAGTCTATAACGTCGAGCAGAGGCTTATTTACGTTCCTTCAAAAGCAGAGCTTCCAGAGGAAGTTTACATCCTCACTCCAGAAGAACTCAAAGAGCTCGCCGAGCTGATTCCAGAGGAAAAGAGGCCGAGCTGGCTGGTGGTGAAATGAAGCGCTTTAAGAACCTGATTGTTATAGTCGACAGAAGCACCGAGCACGAGAGCAGAAGAGGCTTTACAGTGCTCGCATTAGTTGGAGTTTGGGACTCTGAAGTGGGCCCTCTCAAACGGATAGTATTCAGAGACCTCAACCTCAAGCACGCCAAGAAATATGGAAGCGCGAAGAAAGCCAAGATGGACATACTAAAAGCAGCCCTCAAAGGCGAGCGCTCTGACCTTGCCGACCATATTTATTTCACCGGGATTTACAGAATTCCGGTTACCGGCAGAATCCGCGAGAGAGACCTTCCACAGCGCTTCTATGAAGACTTTGAAAAGCTTTATCCTGACTGCAAATTCATAATCGGAGATAAAGACGTTATCTCAATCCTCAAACGGAAGTATCCCGAGCTTAGAACCATTGAAGAGAAAGAAAGCAGGACTACAGCAAAACAGTACAAGCACCTCATGCTCCTCGTGGATAACATCGCCTACTTTGCGAGGATTGCATACCTTGAGAACGACCTTGAATTCTTAGAACTCTTGAGAAAAGGGTCGTGAAGGCGTCCCTTTTCATCTTCATCGGGCACGGTCGCTCATCGCCCGCACCCTCTCGGGACGCCAAAGCCCCCCCTCACGGTGCCTCCCCGGCTTCATAAGGATCCACCGGGGCCACCACTCGAAGGGCCCGCCAACTCCGTCCCCAACGGGACTTCATGCTCATGCGGCTCATCGCCCGATCATTCTCACGGGCTCAATACCATATAAGACATTCAATCTTTTAAAGGTTTCTAAAGAATGAAAAGAACGAAAACCTCACGGCAACCGGCCAACCTCGCGACCGTCAACGTATGATTATCTTCCTCCGCGCATCTTTGATGATAATTTCCCTCGAACGGCCCTTTCGTTTGATGTCCCCTTCCAGCACTACAACTTCAGCCCCAAGCTGGCGGAGCTTCTTGATGTAACTACCAATGTCCACATTGGCCCCAACGTCAAGAATCACAGCAATAACCTCATCGAAGTACTCAACGTAGTCCAGAACCTGGCCGACCAAACGCTGAAGTTTGCTCCTGCTCTCTGCAATCTTTATCTCAATTCCAATCCTGCCATCAATGGCAATGTCAATCTTCTGGTCTCCAACTGGATATTGGCGGACAACACGCCTTCCAAGGCGCGCCTTAAGATACTGGTAAAGTTGCTTCTCAAGGTCCTCCTCATCTCTCACGGTCTCAGGCTCAAAGTCAAAGAGAATGTCCACGATGTCAGGCTCTGGCTGGTAATCAGCCTCTTCGAGGGGATATTCTTCAAGCTCTTCTTCACCGCCGAGAGATTCAACGGTTTCGGACTCAAGCTCAATGGAAGCAACCTCGTTGGATTCTTCCCCGAAAAGTTGGGCCTTGTATTCATCAAGCTCTCTTTGTTTCTGGTCCTTGAAGGCTTTCAAGGCCTCATTGGCCTCCTCGAGCCATTTTGTGAAATGCTGGACGACATGACGGGACTTCACCTTATATCTCTTCGCAACCTCGGCAACCTCCTCAAGGGTTAGATGACTTGCTACAACATCAATCAGCTCGTCCTTGTTCCGTATCTTGTACCTCTTTTCCTCCCCGTTCACTATTTTGGTCCGGTAAGTTGGTATGCCCTTAGCGGCGCAAACTGCCTCAAGCTGTCTCATCTTGAGTTGGGAGAGAATTTCCCTCTTGGCCTCAAACTCCTTCCGTGCAACTTCCTCTCTGAACTTTCTTTCAGCTTCGGCAATTTCCCTCTTGATTTCCAGGGCCTTAGCTCGATACTTAGCCTCCTTCGCCGCGCGATCCATTGCCCTCTTAGTTGCATCTCCAACCTTCTTGAGGAAGTCGCCAAGACTCATGAGCATCACCGTTTATTCCTTATGGAAAAATTACTCAATAATAGATTAAAAGAGTTATGGATATCCTGCCAGAGTGGTAAGAATTACACAGGTGGGAAATTTTCGCAAAACCTTATGATTCATAACTTCAAATTGGTAAACATCTCTATGATTCTAATATAATTTATGTGGTGCATTCAATATTTTATTATACAGGAACTCCTCGGGAGTCATTTCGGAACTAAAAAACTCTTCCCAATCGGCCTTATCAAGTACTACAAGTGTAATATCATATCTCGTCTGGATGTCTCTTATTGAACCTTTTCCTCGTTTTGAAAATTTTGAGGTAGTCGCTACAATTACAAGTTTTACAGATGGACCATAAGCTGCTGCCTGCTCTGCGGCTTCCATCACTACTTTCCAGCCAATTGACTTTTTGTAATTCTTTGCCTGAACTGTAATAAGAGGTCCCATCTTGCTGAAAAATGGGTGGGTGCTGTTGTTTGCAATGACAATATCAATATCTGTTTCCGAGGTTTTCACAGGAGTTGGCAATACATAAAATCCATCAATCGTCCTAAAGAAGTTCCTGAGGAATTCTTCAAATAGGTTTCCTCGCTCCCTATTGTCCTTAGCAGAAAGAGCTTTTTGATATTGTTTCCACAATTCTTCTTTGGAGTATTTTCTCTTTTCTTTTTTGAAATGTCCGAAAAAAGCGCTTTCCTTTATCAGTGGGATACCACAATATTGTAACTATTCTGTCCGCCTCATCAGGGTCTTGGATAATACTAACTAACTCCTTTTTGCTAATTTCATGTGAGTTGGGACAAACAAGAATTTCTGGAACATCATGAATATGTTTGTATTCTCCAAGAGGAGAGCCACATTTGGGGCATCTAAACACATACTTAATCTCTAAGAGACCCTCTTCTTTCAAGGTCCTTAATGCCTCGTCTACATCATCCAAAGGGATATTATATACCTTGGCCCAATATACTAGATTGCTATAGATTACGGGAAACCCCAAATCAACAAGAACACTAGCTAATAAACTCATCAAGCCATCTTTGTTTTCGTTTGGGGAGGTCATCATAAGGTCCACCTTTCCAAACAGTATACAGCACTTTCAACATTTCATTTATTGCCTTTTCGCTATATGCCTTAAATGGATAAAGTTTACTTTCTCTGAAATTAATTCCGAACGATGCAATATCATCAAATATAGTCTTGTTTTGTAGTTCTAATTTGGCATGAAGTCTTGTTATTTCTCCAGATTTGTATGCACGCTCCAATGTTTCCATGACCCGCTCATACTCTCTGAGGTCCCTTCCTTTACCACTATTGCCATACCTTCCGGAATATGAAATCTTTCCTGGAACATCTTTCTCTGTGTCATCTAGTGGTTCCCCGGGGAATTCTATGGTAATATAATCGACACTACGTGCAAAGTTTACTAGAGATTTTATGAATTTGATATTGTTCATGTACACACGTTTGGGAGTTCCATCTAAGGACAATACGTGCATAGCCTTAAACAAAACTTTTTTTGCTAAAGTTGAGTTCATCCTACTACCCCTGACATCTACTAATTGACTATTAGCTCTGAACACAACAAATGCTCTAATTGGCCGAGAATATCGTATTAACTCTCCTGTTTCCTCACTGATTAATGTCTCTACCTTGGGAGACCTGAAAACAAACCTTAATACAAGTTCTTGGTATGTGTTATTCAAATATACCATCTGAAGCTCAGGCTCTTTTGGGTATTTCTTGAATTTCCTCACCGTGCCAGCCCTTTCGATAATCTCCTCTGGAAGTTCGTTTAACTCCTCAAAGGGAGCATCGGGAAGTTCGAACATATAGATTGGCCTCTTTGGTCGACTCAATAGAAAGTTATCTGCAATCCATTTTGCCTGATTAGGTGTAAGGAAAGTCATAACGTACTCTGGATCATCTAGAAGTTCATAATCAGGGTTTGCCCCAATACTTTCGAGATACAACTTCAAAGACTTTTTAGGCACATTTCTAATTGCTAATTTCACGAAGAACTCTGATATCTTCTCCATTTCTTCTCCCCAAACATATGAGTGCTCCAGCCTTTAAATAATTTCCGTACGTAATCTTTACGCTCAGTTTTAGTGGTGGAATTTTACTCCGCTCACGCGACTCCAACACAGGAGAAACCCAACTTCCACAGGAGGACCCCTTGAAACAATCGCTTAACGGTAAACCTTATGAGCAGTATACCCAAATGGGGATATAGTATATACTTGATACACACTTGATATAGAATAATTGTCATCTCCTGTGCCCGGTTGAGGTCAGCAGAGGTGAGACAGTGAAGGAGAGCAGAGAACCACTGGCAAAGTTTCATGCGAGGGTTGACAAAGACGGTCGATTAGTCATCCCAAGATACATTAGAGACACATTAAAAATTGAGCGGGGAGATTATGTTAAATTAATTGTTAGGAAAATCAAGATAGATTTCCAAGGCAAGACAATATTTGTGGAGACTCAAAAGCAGATAATTAGCAAAATTGGAAGAAAAGGAACAGCATACATTCCCAATGAGGTCCGTAAAGATTTGAATATTAAGCGAGATGAGTTAATTGAAGTAGTGCTTCTAGACATATTCAAAAGTGAAGTACCAGATAAGGAGTCTAATTTCAAATATGTTTTTTTGGACGTTTAATTTATTCATGAATAAATTAATTTTCAAAAAAAGAAGAGAAAAGAAAAGAGATAAGGCATGTTTTCTGCTCTCTGAGAGCTTCTTTTTTGTGGGTTGAATTTTTGGATACATAAATTCCCGTTGATTTAACAAAGAAAAGTAACGAAGTTTTGCCAGAATCCAGCGTTTTTGGAGCTTTGCACTTCTGTGCATTTAGTTACTTTTAAAAGTTGTAAAATCGAGACCCCTAAATTATTATTGTCAATGGTATCTTGGCCGAATTTATATATCCAAAAATTAACCAGTAACAAATTTGCCCAACGTTGGACTTTTCTCGCCACACAAACCTTTTAAACATTCCTTCCGTATGGTTTATGGAACTAAATTCCATATATGGATTTAAGTTCCATACAAGGTGGTGGCCAAGATGCCGAGAACTCGGAAGTATAAGGCCGTCAGGCGTGTGGAGTTCCTCCTTCCGCCAGAAAAAGTCGAGGAAATGGAGCAGGCCAAGGGACGAAAGCCTTGGGGTGAATTCGTTTGGGACCTGTGGGAGTTCTGGAAGGCTCACCACGTGAACAGTTCTTAGCGGTGTTATCTATGCCAAGAAAGAGACCTCAGCGACGAACAGCAGGCTTTGAGAATAAAATTAGAGAAACTCAAACGCTAATCGAAGAAGCCAACGGAGGAACGCCTAAGTTAGCAACTTCAAGAACCTTAGAGCGCTTTCTCTCCTTCTTGTGCTGAACAACGACGAGCGAAATTGCCAATTTAACCCATTTCTCGTTAACTGTAATCTCTGCCCGAAGGCCTTTGATATTTGCTAAGACGTGCTTATCAACTCTAAACTTCTTGGAGGCATCTAACAACTCAAAACCAACGACGTCCAATTTATCCCTACCTGGAAGCTTCCCAAAGTCAAGGATAAGATCCTTCCCTACCATAATAGAATACTCATACTTTCTATTTGGAACACTCACAAAGAGAGAGTCAACTAATGGGTCATAATCAACGGGCCGAAACCCCCTGTTCTCAGCATCACTCATCGTCCATCACCCTAACCCGTCTGCTCGAAGGCTGAGGGAACACCGTCACCACAGTCAAATTCATCTTGCTCCTCCTTTCTTTTGCATCAACAACTATGATTAAATCCATCCCATCTACCTCAGGATGCAAATACGTTAACTTAAACCGATTTTTCCCTTGCTGTTCTACGCCCCTCAAATCCTTCTGGCGCTTTCTCAACAAATCCTCGACGACCCGCGGGTTTAAGCCCCGCTCTTGCATCCTCCACTTCACGTGGTCCGTGAGCAAAATCTCTGCAATGCTACTCGAATCAAGGAGCCTAACGAACTTCCTGAAATCCATTTCCCTCAAGAGCACTAACAAACCCACTCTTAAATACCTTACGGACGGAAAAATTACTCACATCAGTAGAGCACCCCACGGTAAACCTTATGTATTCTAAACCGAATACAGAAAACAAGCAATTCGCCATTAGCTAAAATCGAGGAAAGAGGTGAGTCCATGTCTGATAGCGAGACCAGAGTAGTTGAACCGCTGGCGAAATTTCACGCACGTCTGGACAAGGAGGGTAGGGTTGCTATTCCCAAAACCATCAGGGAAGCCTTGAATATCAATAAAAATGACTATGTGGAAGTTATTGTCCGTAAAATCGAGATTGACCCCGAAACAGCCACAATCAAGGTCCTTAAGCAAGGTTATCTAATCACAAGAGTTGGGACAAGAGGCCTTATTTTTCTTCCTGCTGACCTCAAGAAAGAGTTTGAGCTTCATGAAAAAGACATCGTAGAGGTTTTGCTTCTTGGTTATCACAAGTTCGACGAGTTAGTCAGCGAGAAAGGTAAACAACTGCTTTCCAAGGTTCAGACATCAGGGAAATGGGTTGAAGTCAAGCCTGGAGAACTCATTCCAGAAGACAAAATCATGAAACACTTCACTTATATTTTCCAGCATCGAATGAGCAGTCAAAAACCAACAGGGGTGGCCCTATGAAAGAAACCAAAGAACCATTAGCCAAATTCCACGCACGGCTTGATCCAAAGGGGAGGGTCCTCATCCCTAAAGGAGATAGGGAAATCCTAGGAATTGAAGGTAATGACTACGTGGAAGCATTGATTAGAAAGATAGAGGTAAACAATGAATCCAAAGTTGTCCAAATATTAGGCAGTGCTTTCATCATTGCAAAGGTAGGGGTCAGAGGATACATCGTCGTGCCAACAAATGCTCGTGTAGAACTGAATCTATCTTATGGAGATGCAGTGGAAGTTCTCATCTTAGCTATTCACAAATTTGATAAACTCATAAGTCCACAGGGAAGAGAGTTAATGAAGCGTATTCAGGCCTTTTCTCAAGCAAAAATCATAGCTCCAGACGAAGAATATGACTTGCTAAAACAGCTTGGTTATAGTTATGTAGCTGCCATAGAAGGGGTGGCCCTATGAAAGAAGCCAAGGAACCACTCGCAAAATTCCACGTGCAAGTGTATAAGAACGGTAGGATAGCTATCCCTGGAAATGAACGAGAGTACTTTGGACTCAACAAACATGATATAGTTAACTTAGTGATAAGGAAAGTTGTTAATGGTAAAATCATAGGCAGAGGGCAGTTTTGGGCTCAGCTAACTGTTCATGGCAGGTTAACAATCCCAAATGGATTACGGGCTGAATTGGGAATTAAAGAAGGAGATCAAATCGAGGTCCTCCTTGTTGATTTTGTCAAGCTCAAAGACAGAGTTGGAGATAAGGCGTATCAACTTTTCCAAGCCGTGAAAAGTGGAAAATATTTCATCATTGATGAAGACGAGGAACAGAAGATACTTGAAAATCCATATTTTTTATTGAACGGAAAATGAATTAATCATTTATCTATATCTACTCTAAAAAGCTTGTTTTAGTTTAGTTTAGATTTATGTTGGCTCCGTTATTTATAAACCCTTAAATGATTCAAAAATTCGGGTGTTCTACTACAGCTTGCGGTAATTCTATCAGATTTCTGAATCATTTTCTCAAAAATGGGTAGCATTGAGCGTTATTAGACGCGAAAACTTTATTAAGTTAATTAAGTCAATATGACTTGAGAAGTCAATATGACTTAAGGTGGTGCCGTATGAGAAGGCCTGGAAGACCCCCGCAAGCATGAGGGTGGGACTGTTGTCGTGACTGTGGCCATGGGGAGGAAAACCTTTGAGGAATTCGAGCGCAGACGCAAGTCTCTTTCTCGTGGGGATTTCATCCGCTGGCTTCTGGACCAGACTAAGGGATTAGAGCCTGAATGAGGGGGACAAAATGGCGCGGCCGCCGAAGCTCAGGAACCCAAGGGCCATCGTGATGCACGTGGAAGCAGAACTAAAAGAAGAGTGGGACAAGTTACGCGGCCGCATGAGTTGGGGTGAGTTTTTCACTTCTTGGTATCTACGCCAGAAGGAAGTCATTAACGCCGCCGTAAAAATAGAAAGCCTAGAGCGTGAGAATGAAGAATTAAGAAAAGAAAACTCCGAGCTTAAGCGTCTCGTCGAGCGCCTTCAGGATGAGCTTGAGAAGTGGCGCTTCCGTGCCGAGGCTTGCGAAAAGAACAAGCCCAAACTCTCCTCGAAGTGGTCTAAGATTCTTCTCGCCATTCCAAAGGCCGTCGAAGAGGGCCTCACGTGGAACGACCTCATGCGCAAGCTTAACATCCTCGACCCTCGGGAACAGGTTCAGGCCCTCCAGCGCTTCTTCATAACCATCGACGAGAACGGCAAGATTCCGGAAGTCATCAGGCCCGTACCCGGCATCGAGGAGCTTGAGGGCATCGTCCTCTACCGCGAGAACGGCGTGAACGTCCGCTTTGCAAAAATCGTCCGTGAAGACACGCTCAAGGCGGCCAAGAGTTTGAAGGTCGAAGCTCAGAAGCCCACGAAAGACGGCCAGCCTGTGGTTGAGGTCCCGCGGGCGAAGATTGAGAAGAGTCTCAGGGCGTGGCTTAGGCAGTATGAGCAGTTGGCTTCTAACTGGCGGACGAAGGGGCAGGCAGAGTCTTTCCTGAAGAGCGTTGGCAATAATGGCCTCCGCAGGCTTGTGCGTGAGTATGGTTTCGATGTTGTGGCGGAGGTAGTTGGTTCTAACGCGGATTATCGGGCCCTGTTCGGCCCGTTTCTCCTGAAGCTTCAGGAAAAGAAGGTGGAGGTGAAGGCCGATGTCTGAGGTTTTGGATGAGTTGACCGCTCTGTTTGGGGAAGCAAAGCCGACCCTTTCCCTCTGCGGGAATGGGTTGGAAGATGTGTTGGCCAAGGAGAAGAGCATCAAACACATTCGGAAGGCCGCTCAGCAGGAGGCTTGGGAGAAGACATCCAGAAGAGACTTGGCAAGGAAGGTGGAGAAGCACATGCTGAAGTGGGGGATTTGCAAGGGCCCGAACGCCACAGCCGAATGGGATTCGGAGGAAAGATTCCTGACCGATCACGTGACGAGGGATTTCCTTGTCACGGTTGCCAGGGCGTCTAAGTTCATAGGTGGTAGCTACGAGGACAACTCTGTTTACGACCTCGAGCCGGAAGTAACCGGCATGCTTGAGTTTCTCAGGCGCGCGGGCGTTGAGGACGTGACTGCTATCGAGTCAAACGACACCATGCTGGCAGACGAGCTCTTTGGCATGGACGTTGCTTACCTCGCACTCTACGACCCGATTTGGAACTTCTATGTGGTGGTGGGCATCAGAGAGAAGTTGCTTGTGCTTGCGGAAATGCACATCTTCAGGCGCAGGGAGCTCTACGAGCTGTTTGAGGACGAGGTACTCACTCTCGCGGGTCTCTTCTTCAACCTTTCCGGGAGGGATGGTGAATGAGTCAGGCCGAGGCCGACTTCTGGTCTTTTGTCGCCCGGGAGCGGGCGGCTCTGGAGCAGGCCCGCGCTGAGGAAGTGCCGACCATTATCGAGTATCTTGAGCGGGAAATCGCGGAAGCGAGGGAAGCGGCGTTTTCTCTGGCGTTGAGGCAGGAGAATGGCGCGGAGTACTGGTCTGGTTGGGCTGACGCGCTGGAGACGTTGCTCAAGAAGATTCAGAGGAGGGAGGTGAGGGTATGACGTATGTGGTGTGGTATCTTGTTCCGGGCGACACGGCTCCGGCCCCTGAGTACTGCAACACGCGAGAGGAAGCCGAGGATTTCGCGAACAGGGCACGGCTGGCAGGGTGGTATGTCATCACGATCGAGGAGGTGAGGGTATGAGGTTCACTCTGAACTTGATGAACATTGTCCCCAAAATGGGGGATGAGTACGACACGGAGATACAGGACATAGACAGCACGAACGAGTTGGCGTGGGAGATTGTCAAAATGCTCCTACGGGGCGAGCTAGAGTTCGAAGTGGATGAGGACGGCTTCTTAGCCCTTGACGTGCCGGATTGGTTGCTTGAAGAGTATGGATACCCGCCGGAGGAGGGTCGCTCATGAGTAGGATAAATTGGGATAGGTGGGGCATTTTCCTCGCCCCTCTTGAGGATACGGTATACCTCGCACATGTTAGCAAGCGCAAGGGAAAGATAGTCATTGCAGATGACAAGAAGGACGTTACTAACGAGTTCTTTCATGTCTTAATTGCACTGCTCAAACGGCATGAGGGTGAGTTGGTTCTTTATGTGAATGACAAGCCGAAGTATCGCATTGTTCTCGAAGAGATCATCTCAGATGAGGAGGGTCGCTCATGAGGGTGCGGTTCGCTGACCTCGTGCTTTACATTCTTGCCGGTGTTGTGGCCGGCGAGTGGATCGCAATGTTCATAGCACTGATTAGGAGGGCGGTGGGGGGTTGAGGGATGAGTTTTATTCGTGCGGATTTGCTTGAGGAGGTGGAGGAGGCGCTCAGGCGGATTGACTACGTGGAGTTTTTGGTTGGGGACTGGCTGGTTAAGACGGAGCTCGAAGACGCGAAGAAGGCCCTCTATCGTCTCAAAGAAAAACTTGAGGAGGTGCGGGCCTGATGGCCTCGCGGACTGCTTTTGTTTATCAGGATGCCCTCAGCATTGACGATGCCTTCACTTACTTCAAGCGCCTCATGCGGGACGCTGAGAACCGCGTGGCCTTTTCGAGGGCCCTCCAAAAGGCCAGGAAGGGCCTGGACGTGCACATGTATGTCACCGACGTGGACAGTCTCGTTGTTCAGTTTCTCAACAAGAACGGCGTCAAGGGCTTCCGTTTCACTGGCTTTGAACTCAAAAATATGAACCCGCGCTCTGCAATCGTGAACGGGAAGGTCAAGGTAAACGGCAAGCAGTACGAGGGGCACAGGATGTTCGCTCTCAAGGCGGGCATTGACTTCTATTACCTCGTCAACCTTGGGCAGGAGTTTCTTATCTGGAACGTGCGGAGTACGCCGGTGAATTTTGACTGGTACGGGCACGGTCCGGCTCATGATTACTACGCGTTCGTCCACCTTGATGATGTGATCCGCGTTCCCGCTCAGGAGTTGCCGGAAACGCTCAGGTTCTTATTGTGGGGGAGGTGACGGGGCGTGGCGATTCGGATTCGGAAGATTGAGTGGGGATTCTATGATATCAAGTGCGAGCATGGGTCAATTAGTCTTTTGTTCAGGTACGATAGCAAGAGGCACAAGTACATCGTGAGGTATGATTGGACTGACAAGACATTAGAGCTGACTGAAAAGGAAGGAGAGACTATTATGAAGTTCTTGGATTGGTTGGCGACCTTGAGTTTCGAAGAATCTTTCGACTCTCAAGGAGGAGCGTGATGGCCGTGGTTCAGAAGACTCTCATTCCTGAACATGTTGTTGAGCTTCAGAAGCTCGATAAGAAGCTCTCGAAGCTTGAGCGTAAAGTGCTGTTCATGTCCCACGAGTTCAAGGCACTTGAGGATGAGATAAGGAGGGCCAGCCATGACCGTTAACTTTCGTATGAATGTTAACAGTCCGGGGTCACAGTTGTGCCTTGATTTTTCCAAATATTTCTCTGACTCGCAAGGAAGGTCGTGCAGTAGGAGGTATTTAAAAGCACAAAAAACTTTGTGCTATAAGCTCCACCCTCCAGAGAATAAAAACGGCCTCAGAAACCTTCTTTTTTCAGAACACTCAACCCTCAAACAAAAGAATTTGTGCCCACACAAGGGTGGTTGGTATGAGCTGGCTTGACAAGGTAGTGAAATACGGCATGTTAAGAAGTGAGAAACTCGTGGTTGAGAACATCCTCGACAAACTCAAGTACGAGCACGACGGGCAACTCTTCAGGGGCAACTTAAAGAAGTTCGTTCAGGAAGTGGCTGAAGCCTCAAACGTGCATACGAACACGGTTTACTACGTGATTCGCAGGCTTAAAGAGCTTGGCATTCTCGAGGAGGCGATAATCAACGGCAAAGACTACATCGTCCTCTCAAAACGCTTCTCGAGCAGGATGATTAAGCTCGGGAGAGAATACTCCGAGTGGCTCAAAGCATGAGGTGAAAGCCTATGACCGTAATGGCTATATCTTGTCCGCAGGTATGGTCTCAGTGTAGCCACATGTGGCCACGTGTGGCCACACAAAAAGAAGACGTTGAGGGCGTTGAAATGACCAAAAAGAAGCCTAAAAGGTCTCGTGTCCCGATTCATATCACACTTAGTCCGCAGGTTATTGAACTTATGGACAGGGCAACATATAATAGGAGCCGTTTCATAGAAGATGCCATTTTGATGAGGCTTTCCTTTGAGGGAAAGCTCCTAGGAAGAGAAGGACAATTTTGGAGCCCCGGGCGGGATTTGAACCCGCGACCGGCGGATTACAAGTCCGCCGCCCCGCCAGGCTAGGCTACCGGGGCACCGGTTTATGGAGGGGCCGGGAAGTTATAAATTTTTCCAAAGGCTCGAC
>JAMOPD010000162.1 GCA_027064745.1 Thermococcaceae archaeon | reverse complement strand
ACGGAAGAAACCATAAACTACGGAGAAGGATTTGAAAATATTTCATCATATAGTGAAGTTGATTTTTTTAAGTATCAGACAAAGCTTGTTTTGAGAAATGCGGGAATAATCAACCCTGAAGATATAGATGAATATATAGCCGTTGGTGGGTATAGTGCACTATATAAAGCTTTAAAAGGCATGTCTCAAAAAGAGATTATAGAAGAGGTTAAAAAGGCTAATTTGAAGGGAAGAGGTGGTGCCGGATTTCCGACAGGCTTGAAATGGGAGTTTGCATTTAAGGAAAAAAGTGATGTGAAATATGTTATCTGCAACGCTGACGAAGGTGATCCTGGCGCTTACATGAATAGAAACGAAATGGAATCAGACCCACATTCTGTTATAGAAGGGATGATTATTGGCGGATATGCAATAGGAGCAAGTCAAGGAATAATATATATCAGAGCTGAATACCCTCTTGCTTTGGAAAGATTGCAAAAGGCTATAGATGACGCAAGAGAATATGGACTTTTGGGAGATAATATTCTTGGTAGCGGATTTGATTTTGATATAATCTTGGCAAAGGGCGCTGGCGCCTTTGTTTGCGGTGAAGAAACGGCTTTAATTGCATCAATTGAAGGAAAAATAGGAAGACCAACGCCCAGACCGCCTTTTCCTGCCCAAAAAGGTTTATGGAGTAAACCCACAAATATCAATAACGTTGAAACATGGACAAATATACCGGTTATTATTAATAAAGGCGGAGATTGGTTTGCAAAATTCGGCTTGGGTAAAAGTAAGGGAACAAAGGTTTTCTCTCTTGTAGGAAAGGTTGATAATGTTGGACTTGTAGAGGTTGAGCTTGGAGAACCCATAAAGAAGATTGTGTATGATGTGGGAAATGAAGCGGCAAAGGGTAAAGATATTAAGGCTGTTCAAACAGGAGGTCCATCCGGTGGATGTATCCCGTCATCGCTTTTTGATACACCTGTGGATTATGAAAACCTTGCAAAGGTCGGCTCAATAATGGGCTCGGGTGGTATTGTTGTTATGGATAGCGATACCTGTATGGTTGACACGGCAAGATATTTTCTTGATTTTACAGTTGATGAGTCGTGCGGTAAGTGTGTTCCATGTAGGGAGGGTCTCAAGCACATGCTTGATATACTTAATGGTATAGTTGACGGTAAGGGGCAAAAAGAAGATATAGACACTATTGAAGAACTTGCTTCTACGATAAAGGAGACTTCATTGTGCGGACTTGGACAGACTGCACCAAATCCGATTCTTACAACCCTTAAATATTTTAAGGATGAATACGAAGCACATGTTATTGATAAATATTGTCCTGCCAAGGTTTGCAAAAATCTCATTGAGTATGTGATAGATGCTGAAAAGTGCACGGGTTGTGCAATATGCGCAAGGGAGTGTCCTGTTGATGCCATAAGCGGTGAAAGAGGAAAGCCTCATGTTATAGATTCAACCATATGTATTAAATGCGGTACATGTGTTGATGTATGCCACTTTGATGCTGTATCGAAAATATCAGGCGGGTTGGAGAGAAATCATGAATGAAAATGTAAATGTTTATATAAATGGCAACAGATATATTGCTCAAAAGGGCGAACCACTGCTGAATGTTGCAAGAAGAAACGGCATTGATATACCTGCTTTGTGTTATGAAGAATCACTTGGCGCATACGGTGCATGCAGACTGTGTATTGTTGATGTAAAAGAGGGTGCAAAAAAGGGCATAACAACATCTTGTACGCTTTCTTGCACCGATGGATTGAGTGTAGAAACGGATAGCGATAGAGTTGTACAGCACAGGAAGGTTCTGTTTGAGCTTTATTTGGCTCAGGCTCCGAAATCTGAAAAAATAAGAGATATGGCTTCGAAATATGGAGTTTATGAGACAAGATTTCTCAAAAGGAAAAAAACAAATGATCCGCTGAATAACAGTTGCGTTTTATGCGGTTTATGTGTAAGAGCTTGTAATGAAGCTATGGGTGTTGGAGTGATTAATTTTATTGGAAGAGGGTATAAGACGCGTATTAATACGCCCTATTTCGAGCAAAGCGATGTATGTATGGGGTGTAAAGCATGTCTTGAGGTCTGCCCGACCAAGGCAATAACCATTAATGATAAGGTAGATGTTAGGATTATGAAATCCTGGAGCGATACAGAAGTCAAGATGAAGAAGTGTTCCGTATGCGGCAACTTCTACGTTCCTGAAGTATTGGATAAAAAGGTCGATTCGCTTTTTTACTACAGGGATAAAAATGAACAGCTTAAGGATATGTGTCCTGAGTGTAGGAAAAAATATGTAACTAAACAGGCTACATTAATTTCTTTAAAAGAGGTTGAAAAATATGCCAAGTAAAGAAAAAGAGAAACTATTTGATGCGGCTAATATATTAAAAGAGAAGGTAAAAGGGCAAGGTGATTTTAATTTTAGGGTTGTGGTTACAGGTAAAGGTGGTGTGGGAAAAACGACTACAAGCGCCATATTGTCCCATCTTTTTGCTAAAAACGGATATAAGGTTTTAGCTGTCGATGAAGACCCTCAGATGAATTTACCGTATGCAATTGGTGTTGATAAGAATATAGCTAAAAATATAATTCCGTTATCACGCAATTTGGACTATATAGAGGAAAAAACAGGGGCAAGACCCGGTACGTCGTGGGGGCTTTTTTTAAATTTAACG
>JAMOPD010000161.1 GCA_027064745.1 Thermococcaceae archaeon | reverse complement strand
CCTCCCTCCTCAGGAGCCTGACCAAAATCTCATACGCGGTTTTTGTTTCTTCATCTTCTCGTAAGCCCTTTTCCGGCCTCAAGGGCATATCTAAGCACGTTGGTGTCAATGACAATCACAACTGCCATTTCAATCACGCCTTGAGCCAGTCAAGGAACGCATCTACATCTGCTTCAAGAAAGTCGGAGAGATTCCCTTCAAGACTGCCGTCTTCGTGAACCGTCATCTTTTCAAAAACTGACTTTCCACCTTCCTTTCTTGTGGAGTATATTGTCAATTCTTCTGGCTTCAAGCGTTTTTGGGAAACAGCATTAAGCAGGCCGTAGAGAAGGTGTTCTGAGTGGGTTTCAATTATCAGCTGATAGCTTCTCTTTTCTGCTACCATGAGGAAGAACTCGGCAAGCTCGTACTGAAGTTTGGGATGGAGATGCATCTCGGGGTGTTCAATAAAGACTGTGCTCCCCTCGGGATAGAATGACAGGGCAACAACTATTGGGAAGAGAGCGGCCAACCCTGCACCGGCATCGGCGAGGTTTACATCAACACCTTCGGGAGTTGTTGCTATGATCTCATACTCGTTCTGCCTCTCGGTCGGAACCCATCTGACATCATTGAGGCCATACCGCGCGTAAAATTCCCGTATTGTTTGAATGTTCTCCTTAAACTCGGTGCGGTAGCAAGCATAGTAAAAGAGCTGGTGGGCATTTGATGAACTTACATTCTCAGGGTGTGTAAGTACATTGTGAAGGACTCTATCCACTTTTCTAGCCGATGTGAGAACATGGAGTAAGTTTCGTGAGGCTCCAAGGTTACCCCGTGCCGACCGTGTAAATTCTGGAGCTCTGAATTCAAGCGAAATGAGAGGGGCAGTCGAGAATATTCCCAAAAAACGAATTTTCCTTTTCGCTTCATGAATATAAACAACTTTCTCGAAGTCCTCTCTGGTAAACGGATACCATTTTCCAGTCAGCATCCCAAACGCTTCAAGCACCGAACTCTTCCCACTCCCATTTGGGCCAATGAGCAGGTTTATTTTCGAAAACTCCAGCTCTGCCTTTTCAATCGACTTATAGTTCTCGATAATGAGTTTTGTGAGCATGAGGCATCACCCTAAAATATTTCTCTCAAACTTATTTAAGGGTTAAGGATTTGTCCTCCTCAAATCTTGAGACTATCACAGGGATAACATCATCCTTAAAAGCCTATACCCTTTTATATCTCTTAAGCGAAAAGATGAAAGGTGATGATGATGAAAGCATTCATAGCTGAGAATGTGCGCGGCATCTATGCCTTCGATGAGAACGGCAGTGTAATAGCACACAGGCCATTTGAAAGAGTTGGGAGTCTTGATAGTCTCCTTGTGGGTGAGGTAACCGAAGAGATGTTAAATCTGATGGAGGAGCTAAAGGATAAAGGTTATGATGAAATGGTATTTGAGCATCCTGAGCTGAGCAGGAAGGCGAATGAACTTGGATTTAACGCTGATTTTGAGTTCCCAAATTTAGCCGGTGGAATTCTCAGAGAAAAACCCGAGGAATTCTTGGGCAAGAACTGGTTTGGGGAGTACTTTAGAGCGGGTGTTGAGCTAACGAGAACAAGGATTCAAGAGCAGAGCGGTGCCAGAGATAAGATGGTTGTTCAGGCAATAGAGGCTCTGGACGACATTGATAAGGTTACGAATCTCATGGTCTCAAGGCTTAGGGAGTGGTATTCTTTGCACTTCCCGGAAATTGATGAAATCCTCCCAAAGCATCAGCAGTATGTAGTTTTTGTCAAAGAAGTTGGCCTCAGAGAGAATATAACCAAAGAGAAACTTGAAAAACTCGGTCTCAGTGAAGGTAAGATTGAGAAAATCCTTGTAGCAAAGGATAGATCAATGGGGGCTGTGATGGGTAGGAAGGATATCGAGATTATTCAGAGGCTTGCGGCCGAGATAGATGACCTTTACAAGCTCAGGGAAAAGATTGAAGACTACCTCGAAGAGGCCATGGATGATGTAGCTCCAAATCTCAAAGCTCTGGTCGGAGCGAAGCTGGCGGCAAGGTTGATAAGTCTCGCTGGCGGACTAAGGGAACTTGCCATGATGCCATCATCGACCATACAGGTTCTTGGGGCAGAAAAAGCTCTCTTCAGGCATCTAAGGAGTGGGGCAAAACCACCCAAGCATGGAGTTATATATCAGTATCCAGCAATAAACCGCTCTCCATGGTGGCAGAGAGGTAAGATAGCAAGGGCATTGGCTGGAAAACTGGCTATAGCAGCTCGTGTGGATTACTTCTCGGGGGAATATATAGCAGAGGAACTTAAGCAGGAAGTTGAAGCGAGGATCAAGGAGATAAAAGAGAAATATCCAAATCCACCGAAGAGAAAAGCTGAGAAGCCGAAAAAGAAGTCCAAAGGGAAGAAATTCAAGAAAGGGAAGTTCAAAGGGAAGAAGGAAAAAGGCAAGGGGAAGGGCAAAAAGAAAGAAAAGAAGAGGAGGTGATCTGAATGAGGATTAAAAAACACAAGTTCCCTGGCGTTTATGTGTTCATCGATGAGGATGGCAGTGAAAAGATAGCAACGAAGAACCTCGTTCCCGGTCAGAAGGTCTACGGTGAGAGACTAATTAAATCGGAGGGTAAGGAATACAGAATCTGGAATCCAAGGAGGTCAAAGCTCGCTGCAGCAATACTAAAGGGTCTCAGGAACTTCCCGATCAAGCCCGGCTCAGCGGTGCTATACCTTGGAATAGCCAGCGGGACAACAGCAAGCCATGTTAGCGACATCGTCGGCTGGGAAGGCAAAATATTCGGAATAGAGTTCTCGCCGAGAGTTTTGAGGGAGCTCGTACCTCTGGTTGAAGAGAGGAGGAACATAATACCAATTCTCGGCGACGCCACCAAGCCGGAGGAGTACAGGGCACTGGTTACAAAGGTCGACGTAATCTTTGAGGATGTAGCACAGCCTACGCAGGCAAAAATTCTGATAGACAACGCAAAGGCTTATCTCAAGAGCGGCGGTTATGGAATGATTTCCGTGAAAAGCAGGAGCATAGATGTCACAAAGGAGCCAGAGCAGGTCTTCAAAGAGGTCGAGAATGAGCTCGGTGAGTATTTTGAAGTCGTCGAGCACCTTAGTTTGGACCCCTATGAGAAGGATCATGCATTGTTCGTGGTCAGAAAGCCTTGAGCTTTATTTTGTTTTTATTGTAAAAAGTGAAAGAAAGATAGTTTACCCTTGACGTTTTCTTAACAATGCTATCGCCATAATAGAAATTGCGAGAATTGCCGAAGGACCACAGA
>JAMOPD010000160.1 GCA_027064745.1 Thermococcaceae archaeon | reverse complement strand
GTCAATGTAGACTTTCGCTCCTTCTGGTTGGCTGGTGATTCTCAAAGTTGAGAACTTGGGGTATTGCGTTTCCACAACAGGGTTCTCCGTCGATACTCGGGCGTTGGAGTCTGTTACAATGGCATCGCTTTCTTTTACAACTGCATTTGAATAGCTCACTTGGGCGTTTGAGTCCATCACTTTAGCGTTTGAGTCGCGACAGAAGGTACAGCCGGGTAGATTCCCATCCGGGGGCAGGCGGAGAACCCAAATGTCAGCACCACCGGCGCCGAAGCTTTCAATCTGGCCTGCCACAATAATGTCCCCACTAGGAGCTAAAGCAACCGCATGAGCTCCATTCCAGGGGTCGGCACCGTAGATTTTTTGCCACTCAATGTTTCCATTAGCATCAAGCCTGAAAACCCAAAAACTACCCCAGGTATTCAAGTTGGTGCCCCAACCGCCAACAACTATGTCCCCCTCGGGAGTTACTGTAATCGCATAAGGTACATCGTTATGAACTCCATAGGTTTTCTGCCACTTGACATTACCATTCCCATCTAACCGGAGAAGCCAAATGCCTCCTTTGCCAAAGCTATCAGTATAACTTGCCACAATAATATCGTTATCTGATATTACTGATATCACTGTTGTTGGTAAATAGGAGATGAGACCATACAGACCTCCATCTAGTTTAATTCCCCCGTATGTTTTCTGCCACTTAACATTACCATTAGCATCTAAACGAAGAACCCAAACATCAGCGGAACCGGCACCAAAGCTAGCAGTAGAACCTGCCACAACAATGTCTCCAGTTGAGGTCAAGGCAACTGTACTGGCGGCATCCCAGTTACTACCACCATATGTTTTCTGCCACTTAACGTTACCCTCAGAATTGAGTTTGAGAACCCAAATGTCATCATCACCAGCGCCAAAGCTCCGAGTCCAACCTGCTACAATGATGTTCCCATTTTTATCTACGATAACTGCATTAGCCCAGTCACTGCGGCTTCCCCCATAAGTCTTCTGCCATTTTACGTTACCATTTTCGTCAAGCCGAAGAACCCACACATCAGCATCGCCCATGCCAAAGCTTTTGGTGTATCCTACAACAATTATATCCCCATTAGGTGCAATGGCAACCGCATTAGCCACATCATCCTTGCTTCCGCCGTAGGTCTTCTGCCAGATTACATTCCCATTCTCATCAAGTCTGAGAATCCAAACGTCCTTATAACCAGCGCCAAAGCTCTTAGTGTATCCAGCAACAATAATGTCCCCGTTTCTGGCTAAAGCAACCGCATTAGCATAATCATCCCATTCGCCGCCGTAAGTTTTAACCCACCAGTTCGTGTCCTCGGCCTTCACCCCCTTCGGCACGGTCACGAGTGTCCCCAACAGAAGGACGACCCAAACTAAAGCGATTACCTTTCTCATTGTTATGCCCCCGGTTAAGTAGTGACATAGAAATAAATAATACTTGGTTTAAATACCTTTTCTTCACCTTATTAAAAGTGTAATTCTATACCTTATTAAAAGTGTCTTTCACCGAAAGGCTTTTATAAGGGCCGGTCCAACCACTGCCAGTAATTAACTTTTGAGGGGGATACCGGATGGGTCCCGATTCTATGAGCCCTCTGCTGGTAATGCTACCTCGACTCGTTAGGCATGAAGACGGTCGGACGGTTCTTTCCGTGGAGACGAAGAAGAAAAACATCCGGATAACTGTGAAGGATTTCAGGAAGCGCTCGAAGTGGGAATCAACGGGCTTGCCTTTGGTCGATACAAGCTAGGAGAGTATAAGGACTTCCTACGCACTCTCGGATTCTGGCCTGCTCATAGAAGATTTGAGTGGAAAGGAATACTATCTGGCTTTTGATAACATCCACGAAGTTATAGACGCTATACTGGATGAGGGCACAATGAAGAAGGTAATAGAGGTGAAAAAATAATGAGAATTAAACCAATACTCATGAAAGAGTCCTGGCAATACTTTACATCTTTCTGAAAGGAATGGAGCTGTTTTCAGCTTATCCGATGAAAAAGAAAACAAAAATCAGTCCCTGCCCTTTGGCAGGTTGGGGATTATCCAGTTTATAAAGCTGTCCATACTCCTTGTCTGTATATAGAGCGTTCCCGTGCCGTGGAATTCTGCTACTAATCCTTCTCCACTGAAGAGTGTGCTCTTTAAACCTCCAACGCGCTTTACTTTGAAATCCAATCCCTCAGTAAAAGCTACCATGTGCCCGGTATCTATGACAAAATGCTCATCATGGAGTTCTTTCTTATATATCGCTCCGAAGCTTGAGAGGAATACCATGCCTTTTCCGCTCATCTTCAGGAGGAAAAGACCCTCCCTTCCGAAGAATGTTTTTGCTCCTCCCCACTTGGTGTCTATGCTTATTCCCTCGCTGCTGGCGAGAAAGGCCCCGCTCTGGGCATAGAAGGTTCCGTTAATCTCCAGGGCTTCTATATCCCCTGGATAGGGTGGTGCCAGTCCCAGAGTTCCCGGTCCACGGAAGGTGTTGATGAAGAAGCTCTCGCCGCCAAGCATTGAACGTTTGAGAGCTCCAAAAACGCCTCCCTTGGCTTTTGTCTCCAGCTTTATCGTGGGGCTCATGTGGACCATTGCTCCGGCCTCCGCCTGTATGGACTCTCCCGAAGAAAGCTCCACTTCAAGCAGAGAAAAGCTTGGTCTGTGGTTTATCTGGTATCTCAAAAATATCACCTCATGAAGGTTATGTAGAACTTCCTTATATACTTCTGTATCGTCAATCGTCGAAAAAGCCTTTTACTTTCACCGAAAGACTTTTATAATGAGAGGATTTAACACTAAAGAACGTTTAAAGCTCAACCTTTATGCAGGTGATGCCCATGGGAAAACTGCTGAAACCGATTAAAGATGTCGGTATCGTTGGCTACGGGGCATATGTCCCGATGTACAGGATTAAGAACGAGGAGATAGGAAGAGTATGGGGTGTTTCGAGCTTTCCCATCAAGGAAAAGTCAGTCCCTGGTCTGGATGAAGATGCAATAACGATTGGAATTGAGGCAGCAAGAAATGCCCTTAAGAGGGCGCGGATTGATCCTAAGCTTATAAGGGCGCTCTGGTTCGGAACAGAGTCAAAGCCTTATGCAGTTAAGCCTTCCGCGACTGTCATAGCCGAGGCTATCGGTGCAACTCCAGAGTTAAATGCAGCGGATTTTGAGTTTGCATGTAAAGCCGGAACTGAAGCTTTGCAAGCTGCTATAGGCTTTGTGGGTTCAGGAATGGCTGAATATGCAATGGGCATAGGTGCCGACACATCACAGGGGAGACCCGGTGACCATCTGGAATTCACGGCAGCAGCGGGTGGAGCTGCCTACATCATTGGTGAGAAGAGCAGTGAAACCTTAGCTTATTTTGAGGGAAGCTACTCCTATGTTACAGATACACCCGACTTCTGGAGGAGACAGCATGAGCACTACCCAAGGCATGGGAACAGATTCACAGGCGAACCAGCTTACTTCCACCAGATTATAAGTGCTGCCAAAGGGCTGATAGAAGAGCTCGGCTATTCTCCAAGCGACTTTGACTATGCAGTGTTCCACCAGCCCAATGTTAAGTTCCCATTAACAGTAGGCAAAATCCTTGGAATTCCGAAGGAAAAAATCCTCCCAGGACTGCTCAGCGACCTCATAGGAAACACATACAGTGGTGCAACTCTCATTGGAATAAGTGCAGTCCTCGACGTGGCAAAACCGGGCGACAGAATTCTGTGGGTTTCCTTCGGTTCTGGTGCGGGAAGCGACGCCTTCAGCATCGTCGTGCAGGACGCCATAGAGGAGAAGAGAGATCTAGCACCGAAAACGATGGACTACGTCAGCAAGAAGAAATACATCGACTATGCACTCTATGCAAAAGCCAGAAGGAAGTACATAATCTGAGGTGATGAAAATGGAGAGGCCGGTTATAATTGGTGTTGGAATGACCCCTGCAGGAGAACACTGGAGGCTTTCCCTTAGGGAGCTCGCTGTGGAGGCTATCCTAAATGCAATGGACGATGCTGGAGTAGATAAGGTTGATTCCCTTTACGTCGGGAACATGATCTCAGGTTCATTTGTGGAGCAGGAAAATCTCGGAGCTTTAATAGCGGACTGGGCAGGTCTGGGAAACATTCCCGCCGTTAAAATCGAAGCCGCCTGCGCGAGTGGTGGTGCGGCCCTTCAGGAAGGCGCTAAAGCTGTTATGAGCGGACTGGAAGATGTGGTCGCAGTCGTCGGCGTTGAGAAGATGACAGATGCTTGGCCGAGCGATGCGACGCGCTATCTCGCCTATGCAGCAGATGCGGAATACGAGCACTTCCATGGAGCAAGCTTCGTGGCTTTGAATGCCCTGATAATGAGATATTACATGCAACGGTACGGTTATACTGAAGAGGATTTAGCCCTGTTTGCCGTTAATGCTCATGCAAACGGAGCAAAAAATCCATACGCCATGTTTAAGAGGACTATAACAGTTGATACCGTAATGAGAAGCCCGTACATAGCAGACCCGATAAAACTTTTCGATGCGTCCCCTGTCTGTGACGGCGCTGCAGCTGTGATAATCACCACAAAGGAGAAGGCGAAGGAGCTTGGAGTTCCAAAGGAAAAGTGGGTTGAGGTTGCAGGATTCTCAAGGGCAATCGATACAATCAACCTTGCAAACAGGGAAGACCTGCTGACGCTAAAGGCAGCAAAGGTTGCCTCTGAGAGAGCCTATAAAATGGCTGGGATAACAGTTAAGGACATTGACCTCTTTGAAATTCATGATGCATTCACGATAATGGCCGCCCTCAGCCTTGAAGCAATAGGTGTAGCTGAAAAAGGGAAAGGGGTTATGCTGGCAAAGGAAGGGCAGATTGCAATCGATGCTGATTATCCGATTCAGACGATGGGAGGATTGAAGTCCAGAGGGCACCCTGTCGGAGCAACCGGCATGTATCAGGCGGGTGAAGCGGCCCTCCAGCTTCGCGGTGAAGCGCCCAATGGAATACAGGTGCCGGATGCAGAGGTTGCTTTAACCCAGAACATAGGTGGAACAGGTTCAAACATAACGATTACAATTTTGAGGAGGGTCTGAAATGGGGAAGCCAATGCAAGTCTCTCGGTATTGGAGGCATTTTAAGGAAAAGTACCGTCTCATCGGAGGTAAATGTGAGAACGGTCATGTTTTCTTCCCCAAAAGGTCTGTCTGTCCTGTGTGTGGCAGCAGAAACATAGAGGACTTTCAGTTCAGCGGAAAGGGTAAGGTCCTCAGCTGGACGATAGTTAGAAATCCACCGAGTGGTTTTGAATATTACAAACCGTTTCCGCTGGCGCTGATAGAGCTTGAAGAAGGGCCGGTAGTTCTGGCTCAGCTCACAGATGTTACACCTGAGGAGATAAAGTTTGGCATGGAGGTTGAGATGGTAACGAGGAAGATACGGGAGTTCGACGAGGACGGAATAATCCTCTACGCATACAAATTCAGGCCACCTGTGAAGTAATGCCTTTTTTGTTTCTCTTTTACTTGAGATACAGCTTAGACCTTCCTAACCTTTCAGCTTGTCTTTGTTTCCTCACTTTATCTATTCTCTTTTTCTTTACGCTTATCCTCCTTTCGCACCATTCTGACCCATATTCCACTCTGGCCAACTTTTTTGAAACCATATCTCCTGTAAAACTTTATGGCTGCTTCGTTCTTTTCTCCGACCCACAGTTCAACCCTATCATTATAGTTCTTCAGGTACTCAAGTCCTCTCTCCATGAGCTTATGACCGATTCCATGCCCTTGATATCTCTTGTCAACGACGAACTCATGAATCGCCCCGACAGTTCTGCCTTCGTATTTGCTGAACCAGTCATTGTCACATACAATAAAGCCGGCTATTTCATCATTAATCTTTGCAACAAAAAAGCCATCTCTAGCTTTGTTCCAGCACCATCTTAGATAGCGCTTCGCATAGCCTTCCCCTTCTCCACCATACTCCCTCATGCCCTCATAGCCTCTCATGTATATCTCTATGAGCCTCTCTAAGGTTTCTTGATCGAGTTTCTCAAGCTTCTCTATCCTTACCCTTTCTTCCGTCATCGTTCTAAATTTTGCAGGGATGGATTTATAAAAGCTAACATAAACTTAAGCTCAGGAAGGTGGTTTTTATGGGAAAAGCAAAGCCCAAAATTTGTGAAATTTGCGGTGCAACAATACGGGGACCAGGGCATATAATAAGAATTGAAGGAGCTGAGCTGCTTGTTTGTGATAACTGCTACAGGAAATATGGCAGGAAGAAACCGGGAACCTTCAGCGTCATGCCAACAGGGAGAGAACCAAGACGGCGCACATATTCAAGACCAGGACCAAAACCACAGCCAAAGCCCAGAAGAGAGAGACCGCTCTACACAGAGGAGATTGTTGAGGATTATGCAGAGAGGGTTATGAGAGCAATTCAGAGGAGCGGAAAAAGCTACGAGGAGCTTTCTCATGAAGTTGGACTTTCGATGAATGATTTGAGGGCAATTGCCCATGGCTATCGTGAACCCACTATAAAAGAAGCCAGAAAGCTGGAGAGATATTTCAAGATAATTCTGGTGGAAAAAGTGGAAGAACTGCCAAGAGAAAAAGCCACTATACCCAGAGATTACGAGCCCACGCTTGGTGATATAGCAAACATCAGAGTTAAGAAGAGGAAGAAGAAGTAAATTAGAACTCCTCTCCCCCTCCATTCTTCTTTCTCAGCTTCTCCGCTCTACTTCTCTTTGGCGGATGGAAACCTTTGAGCTTCTCAAATTTTCCCCACAGCTTGAGGAGTTCTCTATGCACCTCAGTGTCAGGTGGGATGACGAGTATGTGGGCTGGAGGGTGGATGTCCATCAACCTGCCTATGGCCTTTGAAGGGGGCAGGTCTATCTGAGCAACTACATGAGCTTTAAATCTTTTTCTTGGTTTCTCGCCGCTTATCTTCTCAAATGCCCAGTCCGAAAGGGCAGGTGGTATTATCCGGGGATCTCCCCTTATGTTCATCCGTCCGTATCTCACGAGATCAGCTAAGGCTGTGCTCGCTTTCTGGAAATTGTCCGTCCTTACTAAAACTATCGTGTTTAACATAGTCTCACCATCTCTGACTCTTTGTACCTGTTTTTAAGCATGTTGATGCTCAAATAGGATAACTTGGAATGCCTGAAAGAGGGCAGAACTGTAGAAATTGCCAACTAATGCTAAGCTAAAGCTAAACTTTAAAAACTCAATGTGATAGTTTATAAAGGGTTTTTAAACCCACCATCCGGAGGTGTAATACATGGTAGATATGAGTAAGGTAAAGCTCAGAATTGAGAATATCGTTGCCTCTGTTGACCTTTTTACATCATTAAACCTTGAGAAAGTTATTGAGATATGCCCCAATTCAAAGTACAATCCTGAGGAATTTCCGGGGATAATATGCCGCTTTGATGAACCAAAAGTTGCCCTCCTGATATTCAGTTCAGGGAAGCTTGTTGTTACCGGTGCAAAAAGCGTTGAGGACATAGAGAGAGCCGTTCAAAAGCTCATTCAGATGCTTAAGAAAATCGGAGCAAAGTTTGCTAGGGCTCCTCAGATAGACATCCAGAACATGGTTTTTAGTGGTGACATTGGAATGGAGTTCAATCTCGATGCTGTCGCTTTAAGCCTGCCGAACTGTGAGTATGAGCCTGAGCAGTTTCCGGGTGTTATATACCGTGTGAAGGATCCCAGAGCTGTTATTCTGCTGTTCTCTTCAGGTAAAATTGTGTGCTCCGGAGCAAAGAGTGAGCACGATGCTTGGGAGGCTGTTAGAAAGCTCCTCAGGGAGCTTGAGAAATACGGTTTAATTGAGGAAGAGGAGGAGTGGTGAGGGTTTTTGGCCTTCTCCGTTATCTATTCCTCCGTCTTCCTCGAGCACAGGCCAAAGGATTACCATCCCGAGAACCCCGAGAGAGTGTTAAGGGCCGTGAAGGCCCTTCAGCGGTTGAACTTGTGGAAGCCCATCGAGCCGGTTCCCGTTCCAGAAGAGGAGCTCCTGAAGGTTCACTCTAAGGAATACGTCGAGCTTATCCGTGAGAGCAGAACCTTCTCGTACCTCGACCCGGATACCTACGTGTCACCCGGCACATTTGAGGCCGCTTTGACCGCTTTTGGAGCCTCTTGAATGGCTGTTGAAATTGCCCTGGAAACTGGTGAGATAGCCCTTGCCCTCGTCAGGCCACCGGGTCATCACGCCGGAAAAGCAGGAAAGGCCTCTAACGCGTTGACGCTCGGGTTCTGCATCTTCAACAACGCGGCCTACGCCGCTAAAATTGCCGAGGAGTTAGTCGGAAGGGTTCTGGTTATAGACTTCGACGCCCATCACGGTAACGGGACACAAGAGATACTCTGGAACGACGATAAGGTCGTTCACATAGACCTCCACGAGCGTGAGGTCTTTCCCTGGAGTGGCTACGAGCACGACGTCGGCGGAAAAAATGCTGAGGGGACGAAAATCAAGCTCTCCATGCCCCACTACGCGGGAGACGATGACTTCATCTACGCATTGTCCTCCCGGTTCTTGCCCAGTTTAAGCTAAAGCTAGTTGTTATCTCGGCTGGTTTCGACGGCTTCCTCGGCGAGAACCTGACTACTCTTCGCCTTAGCGAACTTTTCTTTGCCTACGCCGGCTCTACACTATCGCGCTACCTGCTTGCGGTGATTTTTGAGGGTGGCTACTCCGTCGGCCTTGACAGGGGATTGCCCGCCTTCATCAGGGGCTCCGCGAGGTTTCCCTAAGCCCTTCCTACGAGGCCCTCAGAACAGTCGCGCGGGTGAAGGAGATATGGTCGGAGTGGTGGGAGCTGTAGCTTACCCGGGGGTAAGGAACTTACCCGGGGGTAAGGAACTTACCCGGGGGTAAGTTGGTCTTTTTTATGACTTCCTTAACAACCGGGTCAGGGATAAAGTATCCATCGGCACTTTTATTGAGATAGCCGTACTTCACCAGGTTCTTTAGAAGAAGGGAAAACTTGGCGTCGTTTATCCTGCCCGCTTTGAACTCTAGATACTCCTTTATATTGCTCCACCTTTTGTTTCCCAT
>JAMOPD010000159.1 GCA_027064745.1 Thermococcaceae archaeon | reverse complement strand
TTCTCACCCCTACTCTTGGATCAAGATACACGTAAAGAGCCTCAAGGAGCACGGCGGCGATAACGTAGATAAGGACTATCAAAGAACTCACTATGAGGAACAGCATTGGATGGATGCTCATAATTACCCCCTGGTTCAGGGCAACGTGCCGTGAGAAGCTGTAGTAGAGAAGGGTACCAAGCCCTTTGAGGCCAAAAATTATGTCTATTATGAATGTGCCTGTTATCAGGTCAAGGAGAGTGTAAGTTGTGAATGTTAGAAATGGAGGAAAAACATTTCTCAAGATGTGCTTCCTTATGATCCACCATTCGGTGAAGCCCTTCGCCCTTGCGACAGCCACATACTCCTTGTCAAATTCCTCTATGGCAAGGTTTCTTATTCTGAAGGCATAGCCCCAGACATACACAAGTGCAACCGAGAGAACTGGGATTATCAGATGAGAGAGAATATCGAAATATCGCCATATCCCTTCTTTCGGTGGTAATGACTCCCAACCAGATACGGGGAGTAGGTCTATCTTAAATCCAAGAAGAAGTATGAGGATACCTGCGAGCCACCATGCAGGAACTCCCTCTGAAAATGGTGCCATAAACGTCAGAATATGATCAAGGGGAGAATCCCGTTTAAGACCACTAAAGAGGCCAAGGGGAATTCCAAGAAGGAGTATCAAGACCCATGAAAGGACTAGCAATGCAAGGGTTTTTGTGACATAAGGAGAGAGATTACTCCGATATTTGACTACTATCTCAAGAGCCTGTTTTAAATACTGGGGCACCAGGATGTATATGGGCTTATTTAAGCCGGTTTTTTTGAGATAGTAGTACTCAAGGTACTGCCGAGGAGTCATGTTAAGTTTTTTAGCTTCCTCCTGCATCCAAGGACTCTGATAAAAAATGCTGTAGTGCTCCCTACTTATGTTATTCACAATGTTCCGCTTGGAAACCTGTATTATCAAAGCTGAAAGAATTAACATGACTATGAGACTGATTATAATTATCTCAAGGGAACGCTTTAAAACGAAAGCAATACGTGACATAATGACACCCAAAAGAGGTAACTTTATGAAATTTATAAGTTTTACCATCCTGTAAACAATACTGTCAGGGTAACCTGTGAGAGCACCTGATAATCCGGTATGCGGGTCTAACTCCTGACAGTATTCTGTAAACATTTGGCTTGCCCAAAACTTCAAGAACCGAAAAATTCATCCAGACGGATTGACCTCTTTTTCTTCAGTCGAGCTTTTTCTTCTTTAACAGCTTTTTCCAGAGCTCTTGCTCTCGGTTCCCTGGATTTACGCTTAAACTTTCCATTCTCCTTTAACTCATCGAGATAACCGTTGCCTTTTATTTTCCTTCCTGTTCTTTCCGCTATCATTCTGTCGCAGATGTCGTTGGCATTTAAACTCATGAGTGTCCTCTGGGTTTCAGGAAAAACATTTTCAAAGAGGCTTTTAATATCCTTCTCTGTCAGGCATATCCTCTGCCTTGTATAGTCCAGAACGCTGTATTTTGCCACAAGCATCTTTGCCGTCGGGAGATACTTCTCAATGGCGCCCTTGCTTACAGTCAGAACAATTTTTCCACCACATTTTGGACATTTACCATTCATTGGGGGCCTTCTGTACTTCGTGTTGCACTTAACACACCGAAACTCTTGTCTTGTAAAGCTCCTCAAGTTACCCCGGAGGTCAGGAATCAAGTGAGAGTTTATAATCGTCTCAGCAACATGATGCTCGTCAACAGCCCTTATGCGTTCAGCCAGTTCAAGCTGTCTTTTAACCTTATCAACCATGTCACCGAGTTGTTTGTATAAGCTCAATTTCGGCCCGAGGGCAATATCATCGGAATCATGCGTGAACTTGAGCCCTTCGTACATTTCAGGCCTTCCTAACCTGTCCTCAACACGCTCTATGAATTTTACCTCCTTAGGGGATTTCATCTCATAGGTTGCCTGATAGAACTCAAGCGGATAATACCTGACGATATCAAGGTTGTGGACTTCGCTGTCAACTTCCCTCGGATCCAAACGAGTGGTAACAACTAAAGGTGCATCCATTTTTCCTCCACGTTTTTCTGGCAAATAAAAGCGGGAGAAGTTCAATAATGCATCAAGGAGGAGCATGACAGCATCCTCGTCGCCATCACATTGGGATGTCACAATGTTTTCATTTATTATAACGTTATGATATATTTTAGCGTTTAAAGAGAACATAAAGTCATCAATTGGCTTAACATATTCAACATGCCTAACCTTTAAGAGCCATCCATTTTCAGTGAAATGCCTATCCTTAACGCGATTTCTGGTCTTGTGTAAGTCATAAACAGAGTTCTTACGCTCACTAATGAAGCTGATCTCCTCAAAGAACCTGTCATAGTGTTCACCAGCTATGTTGAGAGCATATACCTTAGATGCCGGGGGTTCGTTTCCACGTTCAACGTGGTAGAGCCTTCCGCGGGCGTTGCCTCTGTTGGTATTCTTGTCCATGGTGTAATATCCCCTTATACCAAACTTTGACAGAAGCAAAGTTTCAACATCCTCAAGGAGAGGCTTGTTAACGCTATAAACAAGTACACGAGCGGCTGTTTTTAATGCACTTCCATCACCTTCAAAGTAAGCCCGAAGCAAGTGCTTAACCTTCTCCTTCGGGAGCTTGAAGACAAATGCCGGGACCCTTTTATCCTTAGCCCCTTCTCCTACCTTTAGAACTCTGGTGAAAAGCAGATAGATAACCCTTGAGCCAACAGTTATTTTCTCCTCACGCTCGTAGATTCCAAAGCCATCTCCAAAGGCTTTCCTAAGGGCACGTTTAATGTCCTCTCTAACCTCCTCATCTCCGTTTGAGAAGCTTATCTGATAGACACTGTCACTCTCTCTTGCATAACCTTCTGCTAAATAGTAGCCTATAAGCCTAAGGAGAGGCTCTATTGGAATGAAGCGCTTAACTCTTACACGGTCGCGCTTAAAGCCAATGTAACAGTCAGGCACGTCCTTAATCGAGAGGTCCTTTTCTTTCAAAACCTCAAGGAGAACTGCTAAGGGTATGGAATTTCTCCTTATGTAGTCAGGGTTGACTTCAGCACCAATTTCAATTAGCCATTCAGCTATTCCGCGAACCATTATCCTCTCATGAAGCTCCTCAAACTCGTCTTTTGAGAATTCCTCGAGCAAATCCATGCTGTCAATGTCATCTTCTGGAAACTCAATCTTAGGTACAAGAATCAAGTCACCTTCCTTTACCTCAAAAGCTCTTTTCTTAATGAACTCTCCATTTTCGTATACGAGCACAGGATGATCAACCGTCGTTTCAAAACTCCTGCCCAGCTCAAGTTCAAATCTTATGAGATGATCAGTAGAAGGAACTTTAATCACGTCTTCAATGTCAGTTAGAACTACTTTTCCGCTCTCTTCATCAAAGGAATAAACTTTGATATCTACTTTTGACTTCTTTCTCACATATGCCATGTTCTCATAGCTTTCTTCTTCAAATAGCTCATACAGCTCTCTGAGCGTTATCCTCTGAGGCATTCCGTTGATCTGAACAAGTATTCTGGTATCACCGGGGAAGCAGTTCCTTCTCTTTGCAGCGTGATAATACGGATGGGCATACCCTACTAAAGCATCAACAAACCCTATAATCCTTCCAATGATTCCAGCGGATGTATGCGGAGCTAAGCCTATGACAAGATGACCAATCAAATCTTCCATCTTCTCGACGTTGTAGAACCTTGGCAATCCATAAAACCTCTCAAGCAGGTCATCTATGAACTTTGCAACCCTTACAAGATACTTTCCGGCCTCCCTCGGAAGGATAACATCCTGAACTTTGAGCTCAACTATTTGGTCTTCACTAATCAAAGGCTTTCCTTCAAAGTCGTGGGTGTAGCCGAGCTCTCTTAACTTCTCAACGCTGACTCCAATCTCTCTCGGGCGGAAGTGAGTTATTGGGGCATCTGTTGCATCAAACCTGATCGTTCCATCTTTGAATACGTAGACATCGTTTTTAGCTCTGAGAATTCCTTTCTCAAGGGGTTCCGCTATCTTGAAGCCAGAGGTCATTCCCATAACGCCTTTGAGCCTATCAAGGGTATTGACCCTGACATTACTCATTGCCCTGCTTAAAAGCTCGGAAGGATTAATCTTCCGCTTGACGTAGGGTTTCATTTCAATTCCACACTTCGGACAGAGTGTATCCTCAGTAGAATGGAATCCGCACTTGGGACATGTAAAAAGGAGCTTTGCCTCAGCCCCGCAGACCGGACATTTTGAAAAGATGTCTATATGCCCACATTCAGTGCATTTGAACTGGGCTATCTCCACGAAAGAGGTTTTACCTTCATCGGCAGCCTTCTTTATGTCCCTCGAACTGCCGCCGGCAAGACCGATCGGGAAGAGAACATGAACCGGCGGCTTCATCTTTCTCTCTTTGGCCTTCTCAGGCCTTCCCATCCTAGCCCCAATCCAGCTTATGCCCCTGTCCCTGAGCTTTACCTCGCTTACTTCATTTATCAGGTCTATCGGGGTGTGAAATTCCTTCAGCTCTATCTTTTTCTCAAGATTCATCAGAGGGGTCAGCAGGGCGGCACTCCATGGATATTCAATAACAACACTTCCGCTCTTAACTGTGTGCGGGAGGCCAAGGAGCTCAAGGTAACGCTTTGCATTCCCAAGAACATCAAGAGAAATGAGAATGTTTTTAGCATATCTTATCCCTCTGTACTCCCCCCACTCAATTTGAGCATTCACAAGAATG
This sequence comes from Thermococcaceae archaeon, assembly GCA_027064745.1. Classification (GTDB taxonomy): domain Archaea; phylum Methanobacteriota_B; class Thermococci; order Thermococcales; family Thermococcaceae; genus Thermococcus. The sequence goes on along the minus strand of JAMOPD010000159.1, from coordinate 23,843 downwards.
TTTTGAAGGGTTATCAGTTCCACAGGTTTCAAAGTATTCCAGTAGAGTGTGTAGTACGGATGAAACGGAATATCCAGAATCCGGGAGATGTGTATTGCCTCCTCCACTTTTGGCCTGATCCTCAGGGGATCTTTAAGAAGATCACTAAGAAAATCAGCATCAATATCAAGATAATCTGCCGCTTCTTCAACCACATCAGGATCATTTTCCTCAAAAGGCTTCAGCTTAAGCTCATACACATCTTCTACAGCCCTAACAAACTCCTGGATCCACCACTCCTCAGCATAATTCGCCGGCAGGAGGATATGATTATTCTCAACGAAGTCACCGAAGCTTATTATGGCATCACCCACATAGAGAATCTCCTCAAGTTCTCCCCGTATTCTCAGGGCGGTTTCGTAATCGTCAACTCTGATGACAGAACCATCCCTGAGCTTGACAATGGGCCCCTCTGCAGTTGTAGCAGGAGTAACGATACAGCCTTTACCCGGCCTCTCAGTTTTCATCTGAGTTCCAACAGCCAGGAACTCATCGAGGATAAGCATTGTCGCGGGGTTTATGGACCAAGTTGCAAACCCACTCGTTCTTGAGCGGCCATATCTGAGACGGAAGCCACCGTTTGCTGAAGGCTCTGCAAATAATGGCCTGCCGCCGATGATCTCTTTCGTGTATTTTGAGTTTGGAGCCACATTTTTCCTGAGCTTCTCATAGAGCTCGTAGTAAAAGCCTCTTTCGATTTTTTCACCAGTTTTTTCAGAAGAAACTTCTTCGGCTTTGTTCTCCTCCGGCGCCTCTCCTGAGGATTTTCCCATCTCCTTTGATTCAACAAACTCCCTTATCCATTCCCAACCCTCAATACCCATCTTGTCTATATACTTAACCAGTTTTTTGGCCTTCTGAAGAACACCCTCCGCCAAAACCAGAATTGCTCCTCCCCGGAGGTGGTTGGTCTCAACACCGGGAACATTTCTATGAGAAACCTCAACCTTATCCGTTTCTTCTCCCGTTATTTCCACGGGGATATTCCTCATGGCCAGTCTTACCTCATCAGCGCTTGGATGGTACTGTAGCCTCGTTACAGCCCTGTGGTAAAGGTCAACCTCCTCAACCATCCTCTCTATATGCTCGTCTGTGGGTTTAAATCTGCCAAGGCCCAGCTTTTTCCTAACGTAATCACCAACGAGAACGCTTAAAGCCTGAGCGGTTCCGCCGGAACTCCTTATCGGACCGGCGTAGTAAAGGGCAAGATATGCACTCCCATCAGCATTTTTCTTGATTTTAACATCGGCTATACCCTCAAGGGGGGCAGAGACTATTCCTTCAGTGAGGATTGCCAGAGCTGTCCTCACTGCTTGCTCCGCAAGCTTTTCTTTGCTCTCAAACTTTCCAAATTTCCCACTTATTATTTCATCAACAACCTTAAGAGAAGCAAGCTCCTTCCCATATTCCTTAACCAAAGCCCTAATCCTTTCAGCAACACCTTTCGGGCCAACGAGACTTTCAACACGGCCAGCCATGTCGGTCGCCTGCGGGACTTCCACCCCCATGGATGGGTCGAGGCCAGAAGCTCTAGCCATTTTAGCTATCTCATATGCCCTGTCTATCTCCTTTTGTAGCTGTTCAAAATATGCCTTCATTTCATCACTGTAGATATCCATGTTATCACCTACTATTTCCAATTATCAACTTGGAGGTAATTTCTTGACCGCGTTCCTTCCCAAACTTCCTAAAAAGCGAAAGTAACTCACTATATGTACCCTTCCCACCTAAGAAATCCCAAAATTCAGACCCAATAAGAACTTCCATATTTAGATCAAAATACGATTTTGTGAAACTCCAGTTATATGCTAGTTTATCTTCCCCAAATGGGTTGTATGGCATGGCATAATACGTTTTAGAATTTGGATACGTAGCAAGAAGATATAAAAATTTCTCCTTAGTTCTACGAGTCTGATCCTTATTAGGTTTCGGAGATTTAATCTCAATAAAATATCTGGTCAGTCCGTCATAAAGATATAGGTCCACAACAATGTTCTTTGTTGAGTCATCATTAGGTTTTGGAGGAAAAACAGGATACGGGTGTATCCGTTTGTTAGCAACATCTTCCAAGAACCCATCAACGAATGATTGAACATTAGGCGATGCTGTTGCCTTAAATTTTGAATTTCTCTTGACTTCTTTCCATTTACCGCTATCTTCAGCTATTATTTTTGCTATGTACTCAAATACCCCTTGGCCAAGAGAAGTAGAAAATGACCTGAAAAAGCTTTGAATCCTGAGAAGCTCCTTAGGTATCAATGCTACATGGAAAGGTTTATAATTACCACGAGCAGGATCAAACAACATTCTCTCCAAAACTTCATCTTTTAAAATCTTAGGGTCATATTTATTAATTAGACCTTGCATAAATCCCTCAAGATATACCCATATTTTGTCCTTTGTAGAGTTTTTCATTAAAGATCACCTCATTTCTGGAGGAAAATTAAGTATTCAAATCTCAATCGTGCAAATCCACCCAAAATTGCTCTTTCCAATACGAAGGCTTCACTGCATCCAAATTCTCTGCCCCAACTTAAGATTTTGTCTTTAAAGTTTGTTCTTGTTCCGTTGATACTAATATCCCCAAGAACTATGACAGCCCATCCACCAGGCTTTATGACCCGGAGCATTTCTTCAACACTTCGTTTTAAGTCCTGCTCATAGAGATAAATTTTTTCCTTTCCTTTCCCTTTTAATCCTATCATCTGATCTCGTAAAGCACTGATATCAATTCCAAAATATCTCAACAGATGTTCATCATTTTTTATATAATCCAAAGCTATACTATATGGTGGAGAGGTAATGATAGTTTTAACTGAATTGTTTTTATATGGAAGTCCCAAGGTCGAACCTATGAGAACTTCATAGTTTCCAAGTTTAATACCAAGCTCATTAATCACAGAATATGCACCTTTTAGAGTTTTGAGATAGTCCTGTAGATTCCGATGATAGAATTCCTGAAGAGTCTTCTCTTTTTTAGTGCCTTTAAGATATGTGTAATCTGAGAGAGCATGGAGATATATGAGCATAAGTATATTACGCCATTCAAATGGAAGATCATGCAAAATAGAGTGTGGGAAGTATGAGTCCCACAGTAAATTCAACAATTCTTTGGCATTTAGATGCTCTTCAACCGTTGGTTTAATTGAATTTTTTGAGACTTTTAGATTTTTGAAATACTTGAATGCACCATTGGTTAAAGCTGGTGTCAAAGTCTTAGAGAATTCCGGATAATCAATACCCAAAGCATCAAGCTTTATCTGAGAAACAATAGCTAGAGCAGGATTAATCTCAACACCCCATCCCGGAAGACCCAACAAGGAACTTTCAATCAGTGTTGTTCCTGAGCCGAGATATGGATCCAAAACAATATCATTTCCTCGTGCGTTTGAAAAGTTTATAAGTGCCTTAATCATTTGCCCATGAAACTTTCCTTTATATGGATAAAACCAGTGAGTCATATATTGATTCGTATGTCCTATTTGTCCCTTTCCTTTTACTGAACTGATATAATAATGCCAACACTTATTACCAAGAATCTCTTCAAAATAAGCTGTTCTTTTTATAAATTCATTGAGATTATTGGAGAAATTCAAGAACTCCATTTTAGCTAATTGAAGTTCATATAGTTGCTTAGCGTCATTGAATAGTTTAACCTCTTTAGAGGAGTATTTACTTTCAGTTATCCATTCTATGACATCAATTAAAGAATAAACCCCCATTGTGAATACCTCCTTTTATTTTGTAGTTGAGCTTGAGTAACTGTATTGCATAGCATTTTAAACACCCTCGCACCATTTACCGAAATCTATAACCGTCTTCAGGCGCGCGGTTTCAATATCTATAATCGGAACCTTACCCGGAGTTGGAACTATGTTGACCATCTTCTGGAACTCCGTCTGAGCCTGCCACGTGGCAGAATTGATAAGGAAGACTCCGTGATAGACCTGATATTGGAGAACATGCACATGACCGGTTTGGAATAGATCAGGAACGCTTTCAATCACCAGAAGATCTTCAGGGTCGGGAGCGATGGGAACCTTCCCCCCAAATGTAGGAGCTAAATGACGGAGCTTCAGAAGATTTACCATGGCTTCAGCAGGCCTGTGATGACTCCGGTTTGGGATGAAGGATACTACATCCTCAATCCCTCTGCCATGATATATCAGGAATTCCCGGCCATGAAGGTTTATAACCGCAGGATTGCTTATAATTACAGCATTTTTAAGCTTTAAAATAGGGTATGCATATTCCTTGTAAAACCCTGGCTGGGGAAGTGCCATCCTCGCAGCATCGTGGTTCCCGGGTCCAATAAACATGGTCATATGGTCCGGAACATTTGCCAACAGATTTGCTAGAGCTTCATACTGGTCAAAAACATCTGGAATGTTTAGCTCATTGTACTGACCGGGATAGATACCAACCCCGTCGACAACGTCCCCATCTATTATTATGTACTTGATTCTGCTTACAATCTCTTCCTCTTCTCTGCTGTTTACTTCACCATTGAGCCATTCAAGAAACTTGATAAAGGCTTTTTCGCAGAACTTATTGCTCCCCACATGTATATCACTCAAAAGCACTGCATAGACCTTTTCATCTAAGGGGGGTTTATTGTGCTTATAAAGTGGCACATCAGGCAGATAGATGTTGTTGGCGAAGAGAATGCCTTTTTTAGAGTAGTAGCCCTTGAAAGCAACAACAGAATCTGGAACTATATCGAAAACTTTTTTGTAGTCCTCTTTATCCCTCCCAATAAAAACCTTGATAGTCCCAGTCCCATCTTCAACCTCGAACATATAGCCTTTTCTCGTCTCCCGCTTTGAATTTATCAGCCCTATTATGGTAACCTCCCCTTCGGGGGCAACATAATTGAGCTTTCCAATATCAAGAACACTAGAAACTTCGGGATTTTCCCTGAGGATCTTTCTCATTTTCCTCATCCTGCTCTTGAAATAGCTTGCATAAACTTGAACTATTATTTCACCCTCTTTGCCATTTGCATTTTTTGCTTTGGGGGGCTTTAGTTTGATATTCTCCACATCGAACTTGATTTCATAATCACTGGGAATTTCCTTTGCCCTGAAGTTAAAGCCTTTCCTTGGGGTGATAACCAGATCAGAATAGGTTGAATAGCTTTTTACTCCTCCTTTGGGGATTATCTCCTCCTCTACAGGCACCAAACCCCCATAATCTTCATATACTGCTCCTGTAACCTCATCTTCATTCTCATTTCCACTGGAAAACTCTGCCATAGAATCCCCATTTTCTGGGGTTTCAGCTTCTAATGACGGTTGTACATCAGAACCAGCTCCAGTGGAAATGAAACTCTGCCCCTTAGTAGCCAGAGATTCTACTGCCTCAGTTTCCTCAGAACTGAGAGATAAAGACATTTTTTTAGAGATAGTTCCAGTGGAAATATAACTCTCTTCTCTAGAAGCTGGAGATTCTGATGCCGATTCTTCAGAACCCAAGGGTAAAGGCAGATTCTCAAGGGCAGTCTTAGAAGAGGCGGTTGAATTTGTCTGAGTACCCCCATAGGTTTCTCGTGGAGTGGACTGAACTCCTGTGCTCTTTTCAATGGTCTCTACGATGAGAGGCTTTGTAGTGATTAGCCCCTTTGATTTGAGAAATTCCTCTGCAAGTGCATTATCTATCACGAAGGTTCCCCGAGCTTTAGCAAATTTTATTAGCTCAGAGAGCATAAACTCCTTTTTATACCTGTCCTGAAGGAGAAAATAGGCTGAGGGAGTTATTAGATATTTGTTCATCATCAGATCCCTAATCAGATTCATTAAAGCAGCCTCCTTTGAGGGGACATGTTAACTGTCAATAGGGACTGAAGCTGACTATCATGACGGTATATGTTCTTGACTTTATAAGGTGTTATGTTTAACCTAATTTCTTTTGTTCTTCCATAGCGCCCCTTACTAACGACCTTAGCGTTAATGATCCCCAGCATATCAAGCTCATTGATGAGATCACTAATTCTACGCTGGGTTAAAGGCTCAAGATCAATGTAGTCACATAGACTTTTATAGACAGAATACACATCTCCCGTATTAGCCGGTAGCTCGCCGTTCTCATCCAGTAGCACAATCGAATAAAGAAGCACCTTTGAATGAAGGGGAAGGGTCTTTATAACTTCCTCCATGGTATCCTGCTCTATTTTTTCCTGAGCTTTCCACACATGCCTCTCTGTAACCTTTGGAGCTCCCTCCCTCTCAGCAATTTCACCACTGACTCTGAGAAGATCCAAAGCTCTTCTCGCATCTCCGTGTTCCCTTGCAGCAAGTGCAGCACATAGTGGAACAACCCCACTGTCAAGAACATCCTCATAGAAAGCATCTTTAGCTCTCTGAAGAAGTATATCCCTAAGCTGTGTTGCATCATATGGTGGAAAAACTACCTCTTCCTCACTCAGGCTTGAAAGAACCCGTGGATCAAGATAGTCTTTAAACTTGAGGTCATTCGATATTCCAATAATGCTAACTTTCGCGTTTACCAACTCAGAGTTTATTCTTGTTAAACTGTAAAGGACGTCATCCCCGCTCTTTTTGATAAGCTTGTCAATTTCGTCAAGAACTATGATTACAAAGCGCTCTCTAGCATCCACAACTTCCTTTAGCTTTGCATAAACCTCGTCCGTTGGCCATCCCACAAGAGGTACTTCTACACCACTTTCTCCTTTAAAGTAATTCACAATGTTAGCCAAAACCCTGTACTGAGTATCAACTATCTCACAGTTGACATAGATGACATCAACGGGAACATCATGCTTATCAGATATCCTCTTCAGCTCCTCAGTTACAAACTTAATCGTCACGGTTTTGCCTGTCCCAGTTTTGCCGTACACAAACACATTTGACGGCGTCTCCCCTCTCAGGACAGGAACCAGTATATGCGCTAAATTCTCAATTTGCTCCCTTCTATGAGGTAACTCCTTTGGAGTATAACTATGTCTCAGTACTTCTTTATTCTTGAATATTTTGCGTGCGTGAAGGTATTTTTCAAAGATTGACCCCAGATAGTTTTCTTCCACACTTATCCCTCCACTGGAAACGTAGGACTATACCATACATTTTAATGACTTTTAGCTTGAAGATGATGAATATTTAAGCTATTATAATTGAAATTCAAAACATAAAGTACATATAATATATGCAAACATCACAATATGATAAACCCTCCACTGGAACCACATGATCCACTGGAAACTGCAATATTAGGATAAACCCAAGTGGTTTATATGCTTTGTTGAACATGACCATGTAAAAAAGAATATCAGATGTGAGGAAAAGATGCAAATTCAGAAATATCCAATATCTTCATCAGTACCCCGTACACTGTTGAAAATCTGATTTAGGAGTGCTTCAGCATCTTCCTTGCTAAGTCCAACCTTAGCTACCAAGAAATCCATGAGTTCTGCTTTTGTTGCACCCTTTTCCATTCGCTCTATCACCATACCAATTACATGTTCAAACACAGATTGAGCAAAATCTTCTTCAAGGCCAAGAGCCCGAACAACTTCATTTATCCCCAACAATAAAGCTGTTAGCGCATCATTAAATTCATCCCTTCCCAGAGTTTTCTTATCCAAATCAACTCTCAACATAATGTCATCGTTCATGCCACTCAATGTGAATTTCAACAGATTAAGACTATCATTCAAGCGAAGAAGCGTATGATAAATTTTTAAGCGTTCATCTGTTGGAAGGGCTAACGTATCTACGCCCAATGGGACAATTAGATAAACAAAACCTTCACCAAATATTAGATTTAGTACAAATGGCATCTTTGGATATTCCGCTGTATATTTGCCTGGAGCAATATTATTAACGATCCAAGGGAAATCGATAATATCTCGAGCATCATCATGCCCTTCTTGGAGCCAACCTATAATTCTGCTCTCTAAATCCTCTTCCACTGGAACCACCATAAGTATTCAGCACTACTTATCTTAAAATATTATGCTCCAAACGAAATTTCACAAATGACATGAACAACAATATACGCCAGAGGTTGACATAATCAATGAACAAATGCATCCAGAAGAACATTTCCATTGAAAGATCGATGCACTATGATGGCTACCCAACTATAAACATTAATGTTATTTATAATACATTAAAGTCAAACATTATTATTTGCATATTTCGGATTTTTAAACAGAATTGATCCCCCAGGGAGTTTCATTTCCTGTGGAAGCAGGATTTGGTTTCATCCTTTTTTCTTTTTGATTTTAGTGCGAACATCCCCCCCTTTTTCTTTGCTTACTATTATATATACTTTTCTATGAACAATTATATAAAGGAAGTAATTAAAAATTGAAAAGAAGTATAAAATTTATTTTATATCATTATAAACCATAAACAAAATGTTCATTTGACATATATCATACTGTTTATAAACATCTCTTTGTCAAAAGACAAGATTGACATTCGGTGGTTTTTCCAAAACTTCTTTCCAGTGGAAATAAAACTCTGGGGGTCCTTTAAAATGTTCATCGAAACGGACTTTCGTTTCCACTGGAATGTACAGGGGTTTTATGTATTATGGCATGCAATGGCATACTGTCAGGATAACCCGTGAGAGCGCCTGGCGGGCTGTCTAACTCCTGACAGTATCTGCTATGATGCTTTGTTATATCACCATCACATTTAAAACATAGGTACACTACATTATTAACATGATACCTGTTCCGCTAGTTAGGAGGCTAATAAAGGTAAAGGTGAAAGTGAGAAGAAGTAAGTTTCTCATGATAGCCATTGTTGTGATGCTCTTAGCCTTTGTGTTTTCCCTGTTTTTTATGTATTTTGAGAAAATTAATTTCTTTGATGCTCTCTACTGGGCCATCATAACGATGGCCACAATTGGTTATGGGGATGTAACTCCAAAAAGTGAGGGCGGGAAAATCGTTGCAATGATTGCCGCAGTGGCTGGCATCTCGACATTTACCGCTCTTATATCTCTGCTTGCTGAGTCGTTTATATCTTCATCTATAAGGAGGATGATGGGAATGCATAAAGTTAATTTCAAGATGCATTATGTTATTATTGGAGAAGGTGGAAGTGTTTCAAGCTGTGTTGATGAACTCAAGACTGCTATTTCATTAGGACAGACAGCTAACGGCGAGATAGTAGTTCTCCTGCCTTCAGAAGATGAAAAGAAGAGGTTGGAACTTCCTGATGATGTTGAAGTGTTAATAGGGGATCCCACTAATAAGGAGACTCTCTATCGTGCGGGAATTAAGAATGCTTCTCATGTTATTCTCGCACTGGAAGATGACTCAAAATCTGTATTTGTAACGCTTCTAGTCAAAAACATCTCAAAAGCTCAAGTATTTGTGGAGGTACTCAAGGATGAGAGTGTTGAGCTGCTCAAGCAGGCTGGTGCTGACAGGGTGATCATCAGTAGGAGCCTCGCGGGAAGATTGCTCGCAAGTGCAGTATTTGAGCCCGAAGCCGTTGATGTTATTGAGGATCTGACAACATCCTCTCGCGGGTATGATATCGCAGTTGTAGATTTGCCAGAAATTTGGGGAATGGAATATCGTGAAGCATTTGAGAGACTTTACTCCAGAGGACTGTTTTTAATAGGGTACTCAAAAGATCATATCAAACTGATGCCAAGGCTGGATGAAGTTATCCCTAAAGGAGCCAGAGGCATAGTAATCAAAGGCGCTGCTTCCTCAGAAGGTTAGCATCTTAAGGGATTATAACATATTGTTTAGGACAACGTGATATTTCTAAGTTGTCCCAACACTCTATCTCTCTGGGAGAAAAGTATATAACACCTTAGAATTTTTACTCTAATCAGCAGTATGTTTGTGGGTGGGAGTATGGCGAAGAAAAAGAAGGCTACTGATGAAATAAAAGAGCTGGATGAGTTTGAGGAGTTTGAAATTCAAGATAATCCTGCTGGAGAGAGTCCTAAGAAGAAAAAGAAGGAAAAAACTGTGACTACGCTTGAGGATCTTCCTGGGGTTGGACCGGCAACTGCTGAAAAGCTTAGAGAAGCTGGATATGACAGCATAGAAGCAATAGCCGTTGCATCTCCCATGGAGCTTAAGGAAGTTGCAGGAATAAGCGAGGGGGCAGCTTTAAAAATAATCCAGGCAGCGAGAGAAGCAGCTAATATTGGAACATTCATGAGAGCTGATGAATATTATGAACGGAGAAAGACTATCGGACGGATCACAACTGGGAGCAAATCCCTCGACAAACTCCTTGGCGGAGGAATTGAAACACAGGCCATAACAGAATTCTTCGGCGAGTTTGGTTCAGGAAAATCCCAGACAGCCCATACGCTTGCCGTCACCGCCCAGTTGCCTCCTGAGGAAGGAGGACTAAACGGTTCAGTTATATGGATTGACACTGAAAACACTTTCAGGCCGGAAAGGATAAGGCAGATTGCTGAAAACAGAGGGCTTGATCCGGATGAGGTTCTTAAGCACATATATGTTGCCAGGGCATACAACTCAAACCATCAGATGCTCCTGATTGAGAAGGCAGAGGAGATAATAAAAGAGAAAATGGAGAGCGACAAGCCTGTTAAGCTCATAATAATTGATTCTCTGATGGCTCACTTCAGAGCCGAATATGTTGGCAGGGGCTCGCTGGCGGAGAGACAGCAGAAGCTCGCCAAACATCTGGCCGACATCCACAGGGTTGCAAACCTCTATGATGTTGCGGTTTTCGTCACAAATCAGGTTCAGGCCAAGCCTGATGCTTTCTTCGGCGATCCAACCAGGCCTATCGGAGGTCACATCCTGGCACATTCAGCGACTGTCAGGATTTATCTCAGGAAGGGAAAAGCTGGAAAGAGGGTTGCAAGGCTTATTGACGCCCCGCACCTTCCGGAGGGCGAAGCTATATTCAGGATAACCGAGAAGGGAATTGAAGATTAGTGAGATATACTGTCGAGGACTCGGTAATGATAAAGCCAGCCCTGGTGATAGTGGAGCTAAGATTAAGTTTTTAACTCACCTTCTCTTATTTTTCGTGATGGCGAAAGTTGAAGCAGAGATAAATCCCGGCCCGCAGAGGATTCTGGATATCCTATCCCGTGCACTGAGTAGTGAGGCCATTCTAACGCTCTTTGCTCGCTGTAAGGTTCATTATGATGGGAGAGCCAAAAGCGAGCTTGGTCCAGGAGACAGAATTATCATCATCAAGCCTGATGGCTCATTTTTGATCCATCAGAAGAATAAGCGCGAGCCTGTCAACTGGCAACCGCCTGGTAGCATGGTGAGCTTTTTTATTGAGGATGGTGCTGTAAAGCTGAGGAGTGTGAGGAGGAAACCCCGGGAAGTCCTCGAAGTTGAGCTTCTGGAGACTTACCTCATTTCCTCCTTTCAGGCTGAGGATTACGAGGAGCTGGCTTTAACTGGGAGCGAGGCTGAAATGGCGGACCTGATTTTTGAAAATCCTGAGCTGATTGAAGAAGGATTCCGACCTCTCTTTAGGGAAAAGCCGATTAAGCATGGCATCGTTGATATTCTCGGCAGGGATAAAGATAGAAATCTCGTTGTTCTTGAGCTCAAGCGCAGGAGAGCTGATCTCCATGCCGTCAGTCAGCTGAAGAGGTACGTGGATACCTTGAGTGAAGAGCATGGCAATGTAAGGGGGATTCTGGTTGCTCCTTCGCTAACATCCGGGGCCAAAAAGCTCCTTCAGGCAGAAGGTCTGGAGTTTAGGAAGGTTAAACCTCCAAAGAAGGAGAAAAAGAAAACTGGACACCAGAAAACTCTATTTTAACTAACCCATCCTCATCTCGTGGGGCAGCATCTCCCTTACTCTTGCCCGGATTATGTTATCCTTCTCTATCTCAATGACTTTTCCAAGTCCAAGGAGCTTTAACTGAAGCCTCACAACAGTCTGCTCCCTCTCATCGCTCTCCTCCCACAGGATTCTCTGATCCATTTCCTCGAACTTCAGAATCTCTGCTATTAGCCCCTCCGTTCCACGTGTGACATCGTGAAAAGTTTCGTAGGTTAGAAAAACTCTTTTCATGTGCATATTCTCCACGGCTTCTATGTTTCTCGCACTTCTAAGCTCAACGGTTTTGTACGGATTTCTCAAGAGATCATCGAGAACCCTTCGTGAGATTCCAGTCAGGACTATTACTTCCATGCTCTCACCTCACAGATAGATGCTTTCGTACTGTTTCTCTGCTTTTTTCCTCGCAGCTTCCATCTGCTCATGCATCCTCTTCAGCTGTTCTTCTATCATCTGTGCCTCTTTAAGCAGGGGCTCTGTTGAGAGCTCCATTGGAACGAACTTCTTTAGGGCTTCAATGACATTTGCTGCAGCTCTGGGGTCAGGTCTATCCCCGAAGGTTTCACCAAGGAGCACATAGGCCTTTAACCGTTCTTTGCTTGCTTCCCATAACATCTTCCCACTCATTCCCATTATGGAGCCATATGTTAGTACTTTTACTCCCGCATTTTCGAGCTCATTATTCTCCTCATCGCTCGCTCCAACACCCCATACCTCCATTTGCTCCTTGAAGAAGCCTATCCCCATACCTCCAAGAGAAATAACCTTCTGGGCATTGTTTTCCTTAAGATAGGGTATAATCTCCCTTACGATAGCATTTACAAGGGTTGGCGTGGTGTAGATATCTGCTACAGCTAGAATGAGGTTGTCCTTCCCATAGAAGCGGAGTGGTGGGTTGGGCTTTCCCTCAAGAATCAAGGCCATTGGAGGGAGAAAATCGCTCTCGATATAGCCTATCATGTCCATGTTTAGCTCTTTGATCAGAAAATTCGCCGCTATGTGACCGACGAGTCCTATGCCGGGATATCCCTCGATAAAAATAGGATTATCAATTTTTGGAAGTATCAACTCAACAGGTTTCTGCATGCTCCCACCTCACAAGGAATTTGGTTTTTACGAGAAATTAAAGTTTTCCCCGTCATGTTGATACTGTCAGGACAGTTGGGGGTGTTTGAGAATGGTGCATTTTAATCTCCTTTACGAGTATTACCTCAACAGCATGGTCACGTTCTAATCAAAAACACCTTTAAATAGTTGGTATGGTAATCTCATTCTTGGTGATGTGCATGCCAAAAATTGGGATTATGGGTGGTTCTGGTGTTTATGGTGTATTTGAACCGAAGAAAAGCCTTAAAGTCCACACTCCATATGGAAGACCATCTGCGCACGTCGAAATTGGAGAAATCGAAGGGGTTGAGGTTGCGTTCATTCCAAGACACGGCAAGCACCATGAGTTTCCACCCCACGAGGTTCCCTACCGTGCTAACATCTGGGCGCTGAAGGAGCTCGGCGTCGAGAGGGTTATTGGGGTTACGGCAGTTGGCTCACTCCGCGAGGAGTATAAGCCCGGCGACATAGTGATAACAGACCAGTTCATTGACTTTACCAAAAAGAGGGACTACACCTTCTACAACGGGCCGAGGGTTGCCCACGTTTCAATGGCAGATCCCTTCTGCCCCGAGCTTAGGAAAATCTTCTACGAGACTGCCAAAGAGCTTGGCTTCCCTGTCCACGAGAAGGGCACCTACGTGTGCATCGAGGGGCCGCGCTTTTCAACTCGTGCCGAGAGCTTCATGTTCCGCCAGTATGCCCACATAATCGGAATGACGCTCGTCCCGGAGATAAACCTCGCCAGGGAGCTTGGAATGTGCTACGCGAACATAGCGACGGTTACGGACTACGATGTCTGGGCGGAGAAGCCAGTCGATGCACAGGAAGTTGTTAAGGTGATGAAGGAAAACAACTACAAGGTTCAGGAGCTCCTCAAGAAGGCCATCCCGAGGATTCCAGAAGAAAGAAAGTGTGGCTGTGCTGATGTGCTTAAGACGATGTTCGTGTGAAGTTTTAACACTCTTTTCCTGCTTGTATTTCTGTTTGGTATTTTTACTACTCCCGTTTGTTGGCGTGTTTTAAACTTGAACAATCTATCTCAGTTGTTGTTGGTTAAATCCTGAGTAAAGTCTTTTACCAAACTTCGAAAAAAAAAACAGATTCACTATAGTAAAGAGTAAAGTTTAAATATGATGCTGTATTCATTATTACTTGGTGATGTCTATGAAAGGGACACCACAGTTTGAAGAACCCCAGATAGTGCCCTTGGAAAGTGAAGAAACCGAGTGGACTCTCTGGAGTGTTTGGGGCAAGGACGATCCGTTTTGAATGTTTTCTCAATTTATTTTTATTTTTTTGTAAATAAGGGAGTGATGGCATGATGATAACGTTAGATTCAAGGATAAGATTAAATTCTAGTTATGTGGTTAGGTTGGAATATTTTGGAGGAATTTTGTATGATACAAAGTCTACGAAGTATTATGGGCTTAACAGAACTGCCGCAGACATTCTTTATCTTTTGCAATATTCTCTTACTCCTCGGGAGATTGTTGAATTATTGAGTAAAATGTATAATTCAAACACTGATGAATTGCAGCATGTAGTTCTTAATTTTTTAAACGCTGCCTTGAATGAGGGTATGATTGACATAGTAGATGGTGATATACATAGATCTGTTACGCTTGATGATATATTTACTAACTTAAAACAACTACGAGATTTCGTTAATAAACTAAACTACCTTTCCGCTCCGTTAACAGCATTTTTGCACTTAACTTGGAAGTGCAATATGAGGTGTAAATATTGCTTTTTAAATGCTCCCCGAGCCTTATTGCGTAGGCCATTAACATTATCAGAATTTAAGAGGATTATAGATGAGCTTTCTAAGATAAGAACTTTCGAGTTATGTATAACTGGAGGAGAACCTCTCTTGCATCCGATGTTTTTGGATATCCTTAAATATGCTTACACTAAGGGGCTTACTTTAAATGTCACTACTAATGGGATTCTTCTCACACGACACATAGCTAATACTTTGGCGAAATATAATACCAATGTTCAAATTCCGCTTCAAGGCTCTACTCAAGAAATTCACGAAGAGTTGACGAATATGAAAGGCTCCTTTAAAGCAGCACTTCGTGCTATCCGGCTTCTTACATCATCTAACGTCAATGTTTCTGTAATAACTGTACTGCAAAAAGCAAACAAAGAGGATATATTTGAAATGCCTAAACTACTCGCTAAACTGGGGGTGAAAGTCTGGAACATAGTTGAATTAAAACCCATTGGAAGAGCAGATAAGTCAATGACACTCTCTCTAAAAGAGAGGTTTAAAATACTCTCTGAGCTGGAGAAAGATGCTCATAGATTGGGAATACGTATAATTGCCGAAAGACCATTCTTTTTTGTTGGAGATGATAAGATATCCAAGACCATACAAAGTAATGAATTTTACAAACTCTTTACTAGGTGTGGCGTGAAAGTTGGTAGGTATGTGGAGATAACTCCTGATGGATTCGTTTACCCGTGTGATCTCTTGTTAGGAGCTACTTTCCCTGAACTCATTGCTGGAGACTTACGTGAGAAAAGCTTTAAGGAAATATGGCATTCTTCAGAGGTTCTAAATAAATTTAGAGCTCTTTCACAAAATGATATGCATGGCAAATGTCGCTCCTGTAAATATTTCGAAATTTGTGGTGGCAAATGTAGAGCGTTAGCATATGTCTACTATGGCGATTTATACGGGCCAGATCCAAGATGTCCGCTGTGATACTACTAGGATTCTGGAGGTCTATTACATCTTCGTATATAAACAGTGGGGGTCAAAAGATTGGAAGCTAACTGGAATTCAACAGGTTACTTAGATTTATTGAAGAACAGCAACGTTAAAGTCTTACTCTTGGCCTATTCTCTAAACACCTTTGCGGTATCATATCTCATCGGCTACTACCTGAACATAACACTCGCCTCCATCGGTGGCCCGGCACTCGTGGGCCTTTTCGCGACAATCAGCAATGTCCTCGCGAGCTCTCTGCCGATTGTTGCCGGAGCTTTTGCCGATTCACATGGGAGAAGACTTGTGATTGTTGTGTCGGCGGTTTTTGAAATGCTGGCCTTGCTTTCACTTGCTCTGGTGGTGGGTTTTGGGGGTAAGCTAATCGTTCTGCCGGCCGTAATGCTCAGTGCAGCTTCTATTGTGTCCTCGCCAGCATTGTTCTCCCTTATGGGTGACTCCGTGCCTCAAAACGGCATGGGGAAGGCAATGTCTCTTCTCTTCATGGCGAGCAGTGCTTCCGGAATCCTGAGCTACCTCACTTTTGGTTCTCTTGCTGGAAGGCTTGATGACTCCCGTCTTTTTGTCCTTTCGGCCTTGTTGGTATTTGGCTCCATCCCTTTCTACCTCCGCGTTTCTGAAACCGTGGAGAGAAAGGGTGGTAGAACCTTTGGGAGATTTAAGGAGGCTCTTAAAGGGGCAACCCTGCTTAAGGAACCTCCCTTGAAGCTTTTCATGATTTACCTCTGCTTTGAGCTGTTCGTCAGCTCGATAGCGTCCCCGTTTGTCCCTCTGTTCCTGCAGAGGGCATATTCGCTCAGCGTTTCCCAAATCTCCTGGCTTTACTCTGCCATAGGCTTCGCAACCCTCGCCGGGGCCTTTATTGCCGGTTACGTGGTGGATAAAATAGGGTCTCTAAACTCCCTCATACTGAAGGACTCCCTCTCGGTGCCCCTGCTAATTCTCTTCGCACTCGTTCCATTCTCAAGTGCTTTTCTGTTCTTGGCAGTTCTCGCTTTCGTCGAGCAGCTCAACGTCGCCTCCAACAGGTACATGGTCGAGAACACGACGCCTGAGCACAGAGGTCTTATTCTCGGTTTTAAATCCTCGCTGGCGAAGCTCTCCGCGGTTCCGGGACCGGTTGTGGGAACCTTTCTCTGGAGCATCGGTCCGAGGGTGACCTTCATAGTGCCAGCACTGCTAACACTGTTTGGAATTTGGATTCTCCTTGGACTTAAGTCCACCCGGGCGGCGGGTAGTCATGACCTTTAATTTTAGACCCTTCCCGACACCTTTTTAACCTCCACAGGAAACAGAACCTTTTAAGGGTGGTTGTCATGAGTATTCTCATCAAGAACGGTCACATCATTTACGGCGAGAATTTTGAGGTGCTCCAAGCCGACATTCTCATAGAGAACAATCGAATCGTCAAGGTTGCCAAGGAAATAAGCGAGGCCGCTGATACGGTTATCGACGCAAAGGGAAGGGTTATTTCCCCCGGTTTTATCAACCTTCACACTCACTCTCCGATGGGGCTTTTGAGGGGTTTGGCGGACGATCTCCCCCTAATGGACTGGCTGGAGAAATATATCTGGCCGAGAGAGGCAAAACTAACGAGAGAGCTCACCAAAGCTGGAGCATACCTCGGCGTGCTGGAGATGATAATGACCGGAACCACGGCCTTCCTTGACATGTACTTCCACATGGATGCTGTCGCTGAGGTTGTGAAGGAATCTGGATTAAGGGGTTATCTCAGCTATGGCATGATAGACCTTGGGGATCCTGATAAAACCGAGAAAGAGATTAAAGAGGCTCTCAGGACGATGGAGTTTATTGATGGGCTGGACTCGGAACGAATTCAATTCGTCTTTGGTCCTCATGCGCCATACACATGTTCCATCGCACTTCTTGAGAGGGTTAGGGAGCTTGCAAATGAGCACGGCAGGCTGATAACAATCCATGTTAGCGAAACGCAGAGTGAAATCGGAAGGATTCTTGAGCGTTATGGGAAGAGCCCTGTAGAGCTTCTCAACGATATTGGCTTCCTCGGAAGGGATGTTATAATAGCTCACGGGGTCTGGCTTGACAGCAAAGATATACATATTCTGGCGAGGCATCGCGTGAGCATCGCCCACAATCCGGCCTCAAACATGAAACTTGCGAGCGGTGTCATGCCCCTTGGGAGACTGCTGAATGCAGGGATCAACGTCGGCCTCGGTACCGATGGCTCAGCCAGCAACAACAATCTTGACATGCTGGAGGAGATGAAATTGGCTGCGCTCCTTCATAAGGTATATAACTTTGACCCAACAGCGGCGAATGCTAAGACAATCTTCAAAATGGCAACCCAGAACGGTGCAAAGGCTTTGTGCTTAAATGCAGGGGTTATAAAGGAAGGTGCTTTGGCTGATTTGGTGATTATAGACTTCAACCAGCCGCATTTAAGGCCGATTAACAACGTCATAAGCCACATTGTTTATTCGGCAAACGGCAATGATGTGGAAACGACGATAGTTGATGGAAGGATTCTGATGCTTGACAGGGAAGTTCTCACCTTGGATGAAGAGAGAATTTTGGAAAAAGCTGAAGAAGCTATAGAGAAGCTTGCTTAAAGAGTATTAAGATTAAAGGCTCGCAAGCCAGTCTGAATCTGGATTTGTCAGTCTCTTTCCCAGCTTTATGTACATAAGGACTCCAGCAATATAACTGAAAGCGCTTAATGCCCCAATTCCTGCTCCGAAAGTAATTCCCCCAACAATAATATGCAATCACTGCTGGAACGGCTCCGATAAGCCCTATAAATGCAAGAACCAGCCCATAAATTAATGCAACTATATCTCAGCGATTTTGATATCAGTCCAGATTTTTCTTCAAGTCGATCTGTTTTCAGGAGATAATATCCTCTGACAGTGTAGTATGAAGCAGATAGCTGGAGATATGTCCCAATTATCAGCAGAGGTAGGCCATATATTGGAGAAAATCCGTAAACTCTGTGCCGTAACCTGTGATAACCTCTCCGGGATAGGCTATTATTGGAAACTTGTTGCTGGATAGTATGTTGATTGCTTCTCTAACAGCATCCCAGGCTTTCATACAATCACCGGTTATATTTCTCCCATGTGTTTTTAAGTTTTACTATCTTAAATTGTATTTATGTAAAAACTTAAACTTGGAAGTATTGACGGTAATAATTAAAACCATTGGATCATAATTCTGAGTGGTGATTTTTATGGCCGGTACAGTCTCATTTGGAAATATGGTTTTTGAGATAGCTAAAGGGGATATAACCCGTTTTAGGGCTGAAACCATTGTAAATGCTGCCAACAAGTATTTGGAGCACGGCGGTGGAGTTGCTTACGCCATAGCAAAAGCTGCCGCTGGAAACGTTCGAGAGTATATAAGGATAAGCAAGGAAGCTACGAGGGAGCAGATTGGAAGGGACTGGATTGAACATGGTGAAGTCGTTGTAACTCCAGCTTTAAGGTTGGAGCAGTATGGGATTAAATATGTCATTCACACAGTTGGCCCTTACTGCGGCGGCAGATGGGATGAGGATAAAAAAGAGAAGCTTAAGAAAGCCATTCTTGGAGCTTTGAGAAAAGCTGATGAATTAAAAGTTAGAAGCATAGCTTTTCCAGCTATAAGTGCTGGGATTTATGGCTGTCCTTTTGAGGAAGTTGTAAGAACGTTCCTTGAGGCAGTTAAAGAATTTTCAAGGGAAGCAGAGAACGTGAAGGAGGTCTATTTGGTGCTTTATTCAAGGAGAGATTATAAAAATGCTCTAGAAATAATTGATATTTCTCCACCTTCATCATGATAACTTAAAGTATTATGACAAAAACTAAACTTTATTTGGAGAATTATGGATATCCTAATTGGGTGGTTTTATGATCTCCCACATGTTTGATAGATATCTAGATTATACGACAGCGATTGATACAAGCTCTGAGTCTGTTAAAAATGGTGTTACTTGGTTAGAAGACTATTTAATTACTAATAAAGAGAAAACAATGACTGCCGAATATACTTTAGAATTCTATGTTTTGTCAAAGTTTAATTCTCCAATAGTTAAGAAGTTCATACAAAAAGCTAATACAGATGAATTCTGGCAGGATGATTTTCTATTTGATGATTATGCAGACTATGTCTTCTATTATCTCGCTCAACTGGGAATTAGTGGGAATCATCACTTCAAAACTCACTTGAAAAATTACTTGGATTTTACAATCTCATCTGGAGGACAGCACTTGTTTGGAAATCTGGGGATTAGTTTGTTAACTTTAGTTTCATTAGGAATGTTTCCGCTGAAACAAGAACTTCTTTTAAAAGATGCTATTGAGCGAGTCAATGAAGATGATTATGAAGAAGAGGACTTAGAAAATCTGGCTCTCATTGGGCTAGCATTGTTTGAATTAGATGCTCGGAAATATAATAAGGAAATTGAAAAAATTTTACGATATCTATTAGCTAAACAAAAGCAAAAAGGATACTGGGGAGTACTAAAAAGAAGGAAATATAGAAAATATTCAATTAAAACTACTGTTCAAAAAACTTTTTATGTTGTGTATTTTCTCAGTAGAGTCAGATTTTTGTATCCAACAATTCTCTCAAATTCTGTCTTTGAAAAAGCTAACAAATGGGTAAAATCTTTACAAGACTCTAATGGAAGTTGGATTGATGACTCGGAGACTACATCCTATGGATTACTTACTCTAATTTCATTAGGTGAAGGGCCCAAGGTTCCGTATGAGTACGTGGAAATGATGTCCAAAGAGATTGACCAAAGAGTTAAGCATATTAAGCCAAAATTCTTAGTAACAAATCCATATCGTGCTGAAACATCTATAAAGGATACTTTGGAAAGTTTGTTTCTCAATGCTGAGAAGCGAGTCTGGATAATATCAAGATACATAACGGAGTTCTTTCCGGACATTATAAAACTCCATAAAGACAAACCCCAAGTTGATATAAGGGTTATAACGCTTCCAAAATCAGAAAAGAGTGGATATAAAGGGGAGGGAAAACGCTTTCTGGATCCTGCGTATGATATGCTTCAGAGATTACTGGGAGACTCATTTAGGGTAACATCTATAATTCATGCCCGCCTATACATCATAGATGATCAAGTCTTGGTAACTTCAGCTGACTTGACGCCAGAGCAGTTAAAAAACGAGTTTAATGCAGGCATATTAACTATGGATCAAGATGTGTTGTCTGAAGCTGAGAAGTTTTTCTTAGACATTTGGGAAATAACTGGAAAGAATAGAGAATGAGGTGATGCTCATGAGAATCGCGGACATTTATATCTGGGATATCAACGCTAAGTGGCTTGGCATCTCACCATTTCAGCTCATGGAAAACGCTGGCGCTGGAGTGGCGAGGGCAATAGAAGAAAAGTTTGGAAAAGGACTTAAAGTGGCGATATTCTGTGGAACAGGAAACAACGGTGGAGATGGCTTTGTTGTTGCCAGGCATCTTAGCTTTGAGAATGATGTAACAGTCTTTTTGGTTGGTGATGAAATAAAAATCAGAAGTGAGGAAGCTAAGCACAACTGGGAAATACTAAAGAGGCTTGACTTTGTAAAAATTAAAATCCTCAAGGACTCAAGCCAGATAAAGGGTGTTAATCTTGAGGGTTATGATGTTATTGTTGATGCCCTTCTTGGAGCCGGCACAAAGGGGGAGCCGAGGGAACCTATACGCTCAGCGGTTGAAAAAATCAATGGATATTCCGGAAAGGCTAAGATTGTGAGCGTTGACCTGCCAAGTGGCTATCCTTCAAAAGTTCAAGTCAAATGTGACTTTGCCGTAACTTTCCAGTGGGACAAGGAAGAGTTTGAGGGCTTTGAAAGGATTGTTGCCAAAATTGGTTATCCAAAGGAGCTTTACCACTTAGTCGGCCCAGGAGATGCAAAGTTTGCCTTAAGAAAGAAAGGGGAGCACAAAGGACAAAACGGACGGCTTTTGATAATTGGGGGAAGTGAAGATTATTTTGGTGCCCCCTACTTAGCGGCAAAAGCTGCCTCATATATTGTAGACTTGGTTTATTTGGTGATGCCAGAATATTCAGCGAAGCGTATAACTGATCCGGACATGATTTTGAGGCCCGTTGAAGGAAAGAACTTCACAAGAGAGCATCTTGAAGAAGTTTTGGCATTGACGGGAAAGGTTGATGCCGTCATCATAGGCCCAGGTATTGGACTCAAGGCCGAACCCAAGGAGTTTGTTAGGGAATTTGTAAAGCGCTGTGAAAAGCCTTTAGTTATAGATGCTGACGGATTAAAAGCCATAGCTGAAGATTTAAGCGTCCTCAAGGGTAAAACATTTGTCTTAACACCACATGCTGGGGAATTCAAAACGCTCTTTGGAGAGAAGCCAGAAGGCTCTCTGCAAGAGAAAGCTGGGCTTGTCATGGAGAAAGCAAAAGAAATTAACGGTGTAATTCTCCTTAAGGGAGTTTATGACATCATCAGCGATGGAAAAGTCTGGAAGTACAATAAAACCGGAAATAGAGGAATGACAACTGGTGGAACTGGAGATGTTTTGGCTGGTATTATTGGAGCATTGCTAGCTCTTGGAAATTCACCGCTCAGAGCGGCTTCAGTCGGTGCTTTCCTCAATGGATTAGCCGGAGACACGGTCAAAGAAGATCTTGGCAAGAACTTCACTGCCCTTGAGCTCGCGGGGAGAATTCCACAGGCTGTTAGATGGGTTGAGGAATTTTAATTATTCCAGTTCCCCTGCTTTTTGGCTTTTTCACACAACCTACAACTTTGTAAAAACACTAACATGTTTAAAAGGTGGAACAGCTCTATCTTACTCAAATCTGCCTCTGTTGCAGAGATTTTTCTTTATTATCGGTTGTGCATTTACTTTAATCTCATTAAGCACATCCTTTGTTATGGTCATACTGTTAGGATAAGCTAATGAAGTGTCTGATGATAAATCTGGTATAACTATTAAGCGCTGACAGTATTGTTAGGGCAACGAAGCCTTTCCGACCTTTTCGAGTATCTGAACAACTTTCTTTGCTTCCACTTGAAGGTGTGCTTGTCTAAACTGCTCTACACTGGCATCCGGATCGGCTTTAATGAGAAAAATTTTGGCAGCTCTCACATATATTCTTTCATTACCTTTCTGGTCAATATCTTCAACAAAGCCGGATCTAATATGCCTATAAATCGTTGTCCGATCTTTATTCATCATTTCTGTGAGTTCATTTATTGTCATTGGATGCTCCCGCAGAAGCTCTAAAATCTTAAAGCGGGTAGAATCTTCACCTTTGCTGATCTTTCATGAAGACACCTTAGTATTCTTCAAGCCGATCTTGAGGTGTTTCACTTTCTTCGACGATTTTCTTACCTGCTGCGACCATATCTATACTGTGCACAACTCCACCGAATTCCTCTATGGTTCTGACTATCTCGTCGTAGTCAAGATTGTCCCCTACAATGGTTATCTTGATGTTCTCCGTCTCCTTGTCAATCTCGACGAGTGTTATGTTAACGCCTTCGACTCCCTCAACCTCACTGAGACCTAAGGCCAGCTCCGTGACTATCGGCTGATGAGGTTTAAGAACATCCAACACAAGTAGTCTAATTCCCCGGGCCATCATTCATCATTGCTCTCTTTCATGTTTTACTTCTTAAGGATTTCTCCCAGCTTCTTGAGGAGTTCTATAGCTTCTTGATCTCGACCAATTTTGGCCATTGAAAGCCATTCTATAGCATGTATTATATCTTCGTTGGAAAAATCCTTTAATTGCTCCTCATTGCTTTCAATTTCATTTGATATTTCTGTTTTATACTCGTGCTCTTTCTCTAGGAGGTTGTCCATAATATCTAGTAGTTTATCTTCGTCGAATTTATAACCTAGGATTTTGAATATCTCAAGCTTTGTCTTTAATCTCGAACGGGCGAAGTAGCGGAGCTCTTCATCACCTAAGTAGAGGTTGATGTAAAATGCATCTGCTGTCCTTCCGTAATACTTCTCAACCAGGTTCCCTTTCATTTCAGTCCTCTTGACCTCAACAAGGCCGGCTTCCTTGAGCTTTTCTATGTGGTGGTATATTGTCTGGGGCGTCTTTCCAAGTATCTCCGAAAGCTGAGAGATCGTCATCTCCTTGTTGCGAAGCAGCTGGAGAATCTTTCTCCTCGTGTCTTCGAGCATGAGTTTTATTACTTCTGGATCTGCAACAACCT